>NZ_BCUZ01000156.1 GCF_001591485.1 Neobacillus fumarioli NBRC 102428
GGTCTGACATTTGTAGGTCAGGCCTACATTTTTTTCTTTTAATTTTTGGGGAATTGTGTTATTCTATATTTAGAAAATTAACTAAATATTAAAGAAGGGAATAGGATGAATGAAGTGTTTAAGGCGTTGGCAGATCCAACGCGCAGGAAAATTCTAGATTTACTGAAGGAGCGGGATTTAACAGCTGGTGAGATCGCCGAGCATTTCGAGATGAGCAAGTCTTCCATCAGTAATCATTTAAAAATATTAAAAACTGCAGGCTTAGTTTTAGATGAAAAAAAGGGGCAATTTATTCTGTATTCGCTGAATTCTACGATTTTACAGGATGTCATTAAGTGGCTGTTGGACAAAAAAGGGAAAGGGGATGAATTTCATGAAAAAAGGTAAGCTTTTCTTTATGACGCTTATCATTGCACTGATTCCTTTGCTGGTGAATGTATTTGCTTTTCCGCATATGTCGGATCGCATACCGGTCCACTGGGGAATAAATGGAAAAGTAGATCGATATGGTTCAAAAATGGAACAGTTGATGATGAGTACATTGCCAATTATTATTTTTGCGGTGATCAACTTTCTGCCTGCCATTGACCCGAAGCGGGAATCTTATAAAAAGCATGCCAAAGCATTTGGGATGATTAATTTTGGAATTATCCTATTTATTTCATGCATAAACATGGCTGCTTTATTTAGCTCCCTGGGATTTGATGTTCCCGCTGAGAAAGTGCTCCCTATCCTTTTGGGAATCCTGTTTATTGTTTTGGGAAATTACATGTCGCAGATCCGGCATAACTATTTTTTCGGAATTAGGACCCCTTGGACATTGGCTTCAGAGCACGTTTGGAAAAAAACACATCGGCTTGGAGGATATGTCTTTGTCCTGATCGGTTTCGTTTCATTTATTTCTATTTTTGTAAATTCGGTGGGGATGGTAATATTTTTCGGCGCATTGGTGGTTGGAACGATGGTGGTAATTCTCTATTCATATATAATTTATAAAAAGAACTTCCCCCAAAAGTAATAGGTTTTACATGAATGCCTTTAAGTCCGAAACCATCTGAATAGATAAAAAGAAAAGTATAACTGGCAGAACTTAATAGTTTGCCAGTTTTTTTAAAGTTCAAGGACAAAGATATCTGAACTTTATAAATATTTATTGGCTTGAGTGTTTATTTTTACTTTTTGTTAACATTCGTGGGAGGAAACTTTTTCGATTATGTTCCCCGTTGGTATAATCAACAGTGTACATGATCGAAATTGTAAGGGGGGAACTTTAGTTGGAAGTAAATGTTTTAGGCGGAGGCAATGAAGTAGGGGCTTCGTGTTTACATATAAATATTGGCGGTACCAATCTATTAATTGATGCAGGGATGCGGATGCATGGGGATCATTTGCTGCCATCGCTTGGAATGCTGGAGAGTTTGGGGAGTCCGGATGTGATCTTGGTGACACATGCTCATGCGGACCATATTGGAGCACTGCCGATTGTGCATTCTCTTTATCCAACTATCCCTATTTATGCAACACCGCCAACTATTGAACTGATGAAGGTCATGATGAAAGACTCGTTAAAAATTATAGAAACGCGTGCAGCAGAGACACAAACATTGGTTCCTTATACAGAGGAGCAGGTAAATTCACTACTTGAGTCTGTGCTCCAGTTTCCAGCCAGTGGGATATTACAAATTGGGAATGCCAAAATAACAAGCTTTCGGGCTGGTCATATTTTAGGTGCCGTCATGTTTTATATTGAGGCAGAAGGGGAAAGTATTCTTGTTACAGGTGACTTAAGCTTCAAAGCGGGGAGAACGATTCCGGGAGCACAGGTGCCGCGCGATATTCGTCCGGATGTTGTTGTGATGGAATCTACTTATGGGAACCGCGCCCATACCGATCGAAATACAGAAGAACGCCGTCTGGCGGAACATGTCGCAGAAGTCATCGGCGGCGGCGGTTTTGCATTGATCCCAGCATTTGCCCTTGGCCGGGCTCAGGAAGTACTGCTGATTCTTCAAGATTTTATGGACAAAGGACTTATTCCTGAATTCCCCATCTTTGTCGACGGTCTCGTTACACCTATTTGCCGGATTTATAATAGCTTTCCTCATTTTTTAAAAGGGCCCGTGGCACATCGTATTCACCGAAATGGAGATGTGTTTTTAACGGAAGGTCGCTGTAAAGCTGTACACCCTAAAGAACGTGAAACGATCTTAAGCGGGAAACCGGGATGCATTATTGCATCTTCCGGCATGTTGACTGGCGGGGCCAGCGCTTGGTATGCAGAAAGATTAGTTTCCAATGAGAAAAATGCAATTTTTATTACCGGATATCAAGACGAGGAAAGCCCTGGAAAGAAGTTGTTACAGCTTGCTGAAGGAATGGAAGACAGCTTGGATTTGAACGGGACAAGCTATCAAGTAAAATGCCGTATTGGGAAATATGGCTTATCCGCTCATGCGGATGCAAATGAAATGAATCGCTTCATTCAGACGTTAGAACCAACTTACACCTTGCTTGTTCATGGGGATGATGAGGCAAGAGACAGTCTAGGACAATTGATTGATCAAAGATTTCACCCCATCCTTGTTGAAAATGGACAAGCCTACCCATTCGAAAAACGCCATTCAGGAAAAGGTGTATTGGGAAAACGGTACAAGACAGATGAGGCGAGTATGGCACTTCGCGGTAAAATAGGCAAGCTGATTCTCTATCGGCTAGAACAAGACAAGCCTTATAAATTGGCAATTTGCACAGGAATTCATCCGAAAACAAATTCCCTTATCTGCCAGACGTTAAAAGGAAAGCAAATAAAGATTCAGCTCTCTCAAGCAGCAGAAACAGTTGGGGCATGGAATGATCCGATTGAAACATTAAAAGAGTTAGCAGACGAAGTGTTGTCCTTTGTTCGTCCAATTCTGGAACAAATATCCTGGGACAGACTTCCGGAACAAGTGATGACACTCGAAGAAATTTTCCGCCTTCTTCAGATAACGGAAATCAAAGAAAAAGTAGCGCTTGCCTTGGCATTCATAAGTATTCCTAAGGAAAAACGCGATCGAAGTCACGACGGTACAGTCCGGTATGATGTAGATCGAGATTTCATAAAGAAATTGAAAAATTTAGAACTCCCAATCCAAGGATTAAAGATGAATCCGACACAAGCAATGGAAACGGTTCGGAACATGCTTTCAAATCATCCGCGGTTTATCCGCTGCGGGGCAGATGGTGTAGGTACAGCTGATGAAAGAATTACGCTTTACTTCGATTTTCCGGACGCATTGACAGAAAATGAGAGAAAAGAATGGTATCAGGCCATCATGAAAAACACCGGATGGCCCTCTGTTGTATCAGAATCTGTTCGTCAAGATTTATTGCAGGCGCTGCTGACTAAGTTATTTGGTCCAGGTGTCGGATCGGTGTCCATTCACCTAAACGAACGTAAAGTAGTAGTTGTAGCGAAAAAGCCGGAGAATGCTAAAAACTTGATAGACCAATTTAAGGAAAGCACAGGTTTTCAGGTACTTTTTCAAGGGGAATCTACTGCCGATTTAGAAGTAACTGTAAATGATATAATTCAATCTAGTGTTCCTTCCAAAAAGCTCGAAAACAATGAAGCCATGGAAGAGGCGAGGAAATGGGCGGATGATCGCGGGATTACCATTTACAAAACAAGCATCAAACAACATAACGGCGAGACGCTGATGGAAATTCACTTTATCTCGCCTGAAATTGCCCGCCAGCATGAGGTAGATTTAGAGGAATTATCATATCGCATCGGGATGCCTGTAACCTATGCCAAAAACCCGAAACAAAACGAAATTATTCGAGTCACTCTGGAATCTATTCCAGGATCATGGGAAATAAAGAAGAACCCCTCGATTCATATCGATAAACAAAAAGTTTCAATAAAACTGGCATCCATACCCGACGAAATAGAGCAAACGAAAGTAAGTGAAAAGATTCAAAAACACACCGGTTATTCATTGGAAGTGACAGTTTAATATGGACAACATTGAGAGACACCGAGACAAAATGTAGTGGTGTCTCTTTTTGCAAAAAGCATCGTTGACTATTGGATAACAGGGTGGGAAGTGCTGGGCTGGTTAAATGATTTGTTTGTAGAAACGGGTATGAACAAGGAAGTTGAAGGGATTAGGGGTAAAATGGAATATATGGAAGATCAAAAAATGCTAATATATACGTTTGCAGTGTAAACTGCTCTTGTGAAGACAGTCAAAGTTGGCCGGAATGCCCTTATCCATGCGGAAGCGGCAAAATGTACAAGAAATGCAGTGGGATGTAATCAGTGCTTATTCTACACTATTGGTTTTAATCCGAAATAGTCTAAAGCCTCATTGACAAGAAAGAGATTATACATTTTTTTCTCCAGACAAAAGCGAATAACTAAATCAAATGTCTCACTTTCCGACAAAGAATAACCGGCAGAATTTAAAAGTTTGTCGGTTTCTTTTTTATTTAGCTCAAGAGCAAAAGTTAGGGCAATAACTGTATTTTTCCGGGGCCGGTAATCGGGGTTGGAACGGATTTTGGAAAAATGCCTTCGATCAATACCGGCTTTTTTGTAAATGGCTGTATCACTCATGCCTTTGTGATCTATTAAATGAAACAACATATGATGAAACGAGGGCTTACGATTGGTTTTAATAAAATCCTCCAGTTCATAACCTTGTATGGTTTCAAATATTTCCCTATCCTTATACTCTGCCTCCTGAAAAACCTCCATCGACACAAAGTTAAGGTAATGTTCAACATACTGCTGCAATTCATTTAAAAATTTCTGATCAAGCATAATAAGCCTCCCAATCAAAATGTCGCTTAACAAGCGACCAAATACAAAATGAATCTATCTATTATAATAATATAATTCTCTACAAAGGATGATCGTAATGAATAAAAATCTGACGGAAATTATTTTCCTTCTGGACCGCAGCGGGTCAATGGCAGGGCTTGAAAGTGATACGATTGGCGGGTTTAATGCCTTTATAAAAAAACAGAGGCAAATGGAAGGGCGCACCATTATTACAGCCGTCCTCTTTGATGATCAATATGAAGTGCTGTGGAATGGAGTGGATGCTGAAACGGTAATGCTTACGGATCAGGATTATTATGTCAGAGGGATGACAGCTTTGCTTGATGCTGTCGGAAAGGCGATTTTAGAAGTCGGCAGCCGGTTATCGGATACAAAGGAAGAGGAAAGGCCAGGAAAGGTCATCTTTGTCATCACAACAGACGGACTGGAAAACGCCAGCCGCGAGTTCACCTACTCTAAAGTAAAGGAGTTAATCCAGCACCAGCAGAAAAAATATAATTGGGATTTTATCTTTCTCGGCGCCAACATAGATACCGAAGCAGAAGCGGAAAGAATTGGGATTGGCAGAGAGAATACCTTTAGTTTCGAAGCATCCCATACTGGTGTAGAACAAATGTACAATATTGTATGTGAGGAGGTAATGGAGAAAAGGAAAAAATGAATAGAGGAAAGTGGGATTGCCCATATTTGATTAGGAGTAGATTATTTTAAATAGAAGAGACCTTTTACAAACATATAAATGCAATTAAATGCAATTGATTTTGAAGATCTGCTGATTTGATTTTATTTGTAAAATTTTCTTAGATAAAACGCATTTAAACTTTTGGATTAATATTCATAGGAGATGATT
>NZ_BCUZ01000157.1 GCF_001591485.1 Neobacillus fumarioli NBRC 102428
TTTAGCAGGAATCCTTCCATCTATTATTCAATGCCATAAAATCAACATCTACCTTTAACAAAGCCAAATATAAAAAAGACTCCGGGAAGCCTACTCCCCGAAGCCGATTCGAGCAAACACCATGCGATCTTTGCCGTTTATATCATGAATAACTTCTACATTTACAATTGCGAAGGTTTTTCGAAAAAGCTCTGCCACCGCTTCGCCCTGACCAGCCCCGATCTCAAAACAGACAAGGGCTTCTGGTGCCAGCACCTGGGGCAGCTCGACCATAAAACGGCGGTAAAAGTCCAAGCCGTCCTCACCGGCAAAAAGCGCCCGGTGCGGTTCATGCTCCAGAACTACCTCCGACATCCACTCCTGATCGCCAAGAGGAATATACGGCGGATTCGACATCACCACATCCAGCCTTTCACCCTTCTCCACAAACGGCGCCAGCAAATCCCCCTCAAGAAATCGTACATCCGCCCCAAGCCGCTCCGCATTCTCACGGGCCACCACCAGCGAATCAGCCGAAATATCGGTGCCTGACACCACTAACAACGGTTTCTTGGGCATCGAGCGTCCACCTGAGACGGACATTTGTCCACGAGTGGTGCCTGACACCAATCTCCATTCAATTGCCATGGTGATGGCGATGGCGCCGCTGCCGGTGCCGATGTCGGCTAGGCGGATTTCTTGTTTGTTACTGAATAGCTGCGGGAGTCTTTGGAGTGTGCCGTAGACGAGTTCTTCGGTTTCGGGTCTTGGGATGAGGACTGCTGGATTGACCACGAATTGTCTTCCGTAGAATTCTTCTGAGCCGATGATGTATTGTACGGGAACGCCGCGGGCATGTTCCTTGACAGCTGCCTCAAATGCTTCCCACACGCCAGGCTCCAATTCTTCCCTTATGTTGGCAAACAGCTGTGTACGCGACATCCCGCTGAAATGTCTTAGCAAAAGCTCTCCGGCATTTTCATCACGTCCTGCTGGTATTAAAAAAGAAGAAGCCCATTTCAGAGCTTCGAATACTTTTTTACTCATTAGCGGCATTTTCCAATCTTTTCGCTTGATCATCAAGGACTAACGCATCAATGATTTCATCAAGCTTGCCCTCGATAATTTGATCTAGCTTTTGCAGTGTCAAGCCAATGCGGTGATCTGTAACCCGGTTTTGCGGGTAGTTATACGTACGAATTCGTTCAGAGCGATCGCCGGTACCAACAGCTGATTTGCGCACTTGGTCATATTCAGCCTGAGCTTCTTGCTGGAACTTGTCATAAATACGAGCACGCAAAATTTTCATTGCCTTTTCCTTATTTTTATGCTGGGATCTTTCATCCTGACTGGTGGCGACGATTCCCGTCGGAATATGGGTCAAGCGGACAGCCGACATCGTCGTGTTAACACTCTGGCCGCCAGCACCGCTTGAGGCAAATGTATCAAAGCGAATATCCTTTTCATTTATTTCAATATCAAATTCTTCTACTTCCGGCAGGCAGGCCACTGTTGCCGTCGATGTATGAATTCGACCGCCAGATTCCGTTTCCGGCACCCGCTGCACCCGATGTGCACCATTTTCAAATTTTAGTTTTGAATAAGCCCCCTGGCCATTGATCATAAAAATAATCTCTTTAAAGCCGCCTAGACCTGTTTCATTGGCATCAATGACTTCTGTTTTCCAGCCTTGCGATTCCGCATAACGACTGTACATCCGGTAAAGCGTGCCGGCAAATAAAGCAGCCTCTTCACCGCCTGCCGCACCGCGAATCTCCATAATAACGTTTTTATCATCATTCGGGTCTTTTGGAATCAGCAGAATTCGAAGTTTCTCTTGCAATTCATTAATTTGCGTTTCCAGATCATTAACCTCTTCTTTAACCATCTCACGCATTTCTGGATCCAGCTTTTCATCCAGCATAGCTTTTGCATCCTGGAGCTGCGCTTGGGCCTCTTTATACTGACGGTAAGTTTGAACCGTTTCCTGCAGGTCCGCCTGTTCCTTCGAATATTCCCGCAGTTTTTTCGAATCATTGATGATTTCCGGATCGCTTAAAAGCTCATTCAGCCTTTCATAACGATCCTCTACAGCTTGCAGACGATCAAACACAATTCTTCACCTCAAATTTTATCTAAAATCTATATAAACACCGTTGATTTTCTAGTCCATAACATTCTAATTATAGTATAGGTCAAATCTGAGGTCAAAACCAAATTGTCAAAATAAAATCATGTCCATGTGCAGATCATTTTCTCAAAGTTAAAGCTTTAGAAAAAACATATAGCTAGTACACCGAATAAGACCGTGCCAGTCTTGTCACGGTCTAATCATTCTCCAAGTATATAAATAATCCATCCACAAAGGTAACTGTGTGGATTATTTATTTTGTTTCGCCATCTGAATTCCCCTTCCATTAAGGCAAATGAATCGATTTGACATGTTCTAAATTCCGAAAAATGGTCTCCCCTTCTGCAGTGACTAAAATCACTTTGTTATTATGAACCTTTTGGAGTAAGCCTATTTTTTCAGGATTGTTTCCACCGTCTAGGATGACTAATTGATTTTCTAATCTTTTCAACTGTTCTTCAAAGCTTCTGGCTAACGAAGAAGGCGGAGGGACTAATTGAAATTTCTCATTCTCTAAAGCATACGGTGTTGTATTTTGTGGATACGGAATCAGCCATTTAACATGGTTCATCGAGATAAACATGGTTTTATGTGCTGGCGAGTGAAAGACAAAATAATCGTTCATAATGCTGGATACATATCCATAAAAGGATTGATTGCCTGACACATAAACCTTCACAAACAACCCTTTAGCATTCATTAATATTTTTCGATAAGATATTGCCTCCGCTTCGATTGGTTTTTCCGAAGGAGAATCATAAGTGGTATCTTCATCCCATGTCGGTAACTCCCTTAATCTTTGGATATGAACAAATGGAATGTAGAGGAAGGAATTGGTTTTCCCTACGTATATCACCACAATGTCCAATCCGGAATCGATTAACATGCCCTTGTGGAAAATTCCCCCTGAAATTTCAATCTCCACATTTTTTCCAATTAATTGGACAAAATCGATCAACATTTCCATTCTCCTTTTTTAAATTTTTACTTACAATGACTCCTTGGTGGCGATTAAGTTGCTTAGCCATAAATCAACCGAATCCAACCATAACATAAAACTATGGTTGCTATAACGGTCAGTGGAACCACCAAGATTGTTACACGGAGGTACTGACTCCAACTAATGTGTACCTTATACTGCTTTAATACGAACATCCATATCAAAGTCGCAAGGAGCCCGATGGGTGTAAGTAGTGAACCGATGTCGCTTCCGATAATATTCCCAAGGTACGCCACGTGGAGTGCCATCGGGCTCAGATGCATGGAAGTCAGGTTTAACGTACCGATCATTAAAGCAGGGTGATTATTAAACAGGTCGGACATAAGGCTAACGGCTGTTGCCGTGGCTGCGATAGAGCTAAACCAGCCTCCATCAATATATGGTTGAAGCACATGTACAAGCCAGTCGTTTAATCCGACATTTGCAATCCCGGATCCGATCACATACATACCAAAGGCAAAAAAGAGTACATGCCATGGAGTTTTTCGTAAGATATCCATTGGTGATGTACCCATCTTAACCCAACGCCAGATGAGGAGTATAACAGCTCCAACAACCGCAGTAACCGATGGAGACACCCCAAAGTCAGCACCGACAAACAGTGCCACACGAACGGCTAAAACATATAGCAAGATATTTATCATGAATCTCTTTTGCTTATTCGAAGGAGTCTCTGCTTGCAAATCTGTACCAGCTGTTTCAGCATTCATTCCCAAAGGATGAATACGTGGCTTCGGCTTGTTTTTCTTTGACATACTATTTTGTTTTAGGTCTCTTACCAGTTTCTTTCGAAATATCACATAATTCAGTAATGCCAGGACACCAACACCTATCATGGACGGGACGAAAATCATTATAGAGTAGGTTAAGAGGCTCATTCCGATGATTTTGATAGAGATTAAATTGACAATATTGCTGACGCCAAGGGGGGCACTCGCCGCAGTATCAACAAGCGCAGCGCTCAGTAGATACGGAATTTGCTGATGGGGTTTAAGTCCCAACTTTTTGAGAAGAATGATCAGTATTGGTGTTGCAATGATGATAGCACCATCATTGTTAAACACTAGGGTCATAAGCAAACTCATTAAATTAATGTACCAAAATAGACGAATGCCCGAATTTTTGGAGAGTCTAGCTAAAAAATCAGCTACGAATTGGAATACACCGAAACTTTCGAGAACAAGTGCCATCGCGATGGTTGCCATAATCGTCACCGACGCGCCGCCAACATCCGAACCGATTACTTTCAAATCTTCTAACGAAACCGATCCAGCAATGACCATAAGTGCTGCTCCGGCAAGAGCAGGGATGGATACGTTAAGCCCCTTAGGTCTCCACATAATCAATACGATCGTCGCTACAAACGAAATGATCGTTAGTGTAACGGTAAACATCTTATTTTCATCTCCTTTTTATCTAGTTGTAGTTCATGTAGTTTCTTCATGAGTTATTCCGCAGTTGTCTCCCCCCTCCATCTGTCCTTTTGTGGTACTGTACTGCATTTTATGTATCCCGATTAAGACCGGCTTTGGGTTTGTACCCGTTTCTAATAAAATCCGCACAAATCTATCGACCAGTATCTCTATGAATCAATGATTCAAACATACTTGGAGTTTTTATTTCGATGATTGGACTTTATAATCAAACTCACTACTAGAGTTAGAATAGGTATTATTTGAAATATCAGTCCTATTATGAAGAAGTGGATTAATAACGGATGGAATAAGTAAATTTCTGGAACAAAGTGACCTAAATAAGATGGGGAATAAATCCATAAGGCAAGAAAAAGAATTCAACGGATGAATATATTAGCAAAAAAACAGTTTTTTGAAAGAATTATGGATACCACCGAATAAAAGGAGCAATAAGCCAAAAAAACATGCCCTTCCAAAGAGAGCATGTTTATCTCTGATCTTCTTTTACTCTTACTTCAATATTGTAAAGCGGCAGTGCCTCTATGAGTTTCTTGCGAAGGCGTACTTCGTCAGCTTTTCTTTCGCGGTTTGAAAAGGACCCTTTTTTATAAACGGTCACCCGCATCCGGTCTCCTTTGATCCACACAGAGTCCGTTACAAATTCATGGGTATCGGCAATTACCTGTTTGGCTTTATCGGTATCGATGGCATGGTTTCCGGCACCAGATTCAGAGCCGCTGCCTGTTCGGTTTAAATCGAGAAAGTTGGGATTTTGGCCGGTAATATCATCTTCCACATAGTGCTGTTTATCTTTGGCACGATTGTTTAATTCAAAGTCAATGTTGCTATGCGCACGATTGGACGTCAAATTTGGAAAATCATTAGCAGCATCGCGGTTTGTCGTGCATCCTGCTAGAAACAAGAACAGCATGATAAGCGATAGAAGAGACCACTTTTTATTCATCATACTACCACCTCTTGTAGTATCATGCCCGCGATTAACTTACTGTAACAAGTGAATTGTTTCCAAGTAAACCCCTATAAAAAAAGGGGCTG
>NZ_BCUZ01000158.1 GCF_001591485.1 Neobacillus fumarioli NBRC 102428
TAAACGATAAAAAAACCATTCCAGGTAAAAATACCGGAATGGCTTTTAACTTACCTTCTTTATTTCTTGATCCAGCCCATACCCATGCCGCCTTCACCGATATGAGTACCAATGACAGGACCAAAATAGCTAAGTGAGAATTCTACGTTTGGATACAGGGCTTCCAATTCGGCCTTCCATTCCTTTGCTTCTTCCTCACGGTTGGCGTGGATTACGACAGCTTGATACTCACCTCCAAGAGTTACATCTTCGCCGAGCAATTCACTAATTCGCTTCAATGCTTTTTTACGGGTACGGATTTTTTCAAATGGAACAATCACGTTGTCGGCAAACTGAAGCAGCGGTTTAACTTGCAATAAACTGCCGAAGAAGGCAGCAGCACCGGAGAGGCGTCCGCCTCGCACCAAATGTGACAGGTCATCCACCATAAAATACGCGCGGGCAGTACTTCGCATATCTTCCAGCCGAGCCATAATGGCTTCGGGTGCTTCTCCCCTTAACGCCCACTCTGCAGCCTCAATAGCATAAAATCCTTGCACCATGCAGGTGATTTCTGAATCGAACGGGAAAACCTTAATGCTTTCGACCATTTTGCTGGCGCTGACGGCGCTTTGGTATGTACCGCTGATTCCACTTGATAAATGAATGCTAATGACCGCATCATAATCTTTAGCCAGCGATTCAAACAGTTCAACGAACTGACCGATAGGCGGCTGTGAAGTCGTTGGGAGTTCCTTACGCTTTACCTCATCATAAAATTCATTGGCAGTGATATCAATATCTTCCTGATAAACTTCATTCCCAAATATCACATTTAGAGGAATCATATGAATGTGGTATTTTTCACGGGTTTCTTTTGGAATATATGCGGTACTGTCCGTTACAATTGCCGTTTTCATATAGGTAACCACCCTTGTTTGTTTATTCAAAAATATTCCTATTTTACATTTTATATGATTTAAACCATAATTTCATTCGTTTCCCGTTTAAAAAAAGAACACGCAATGATTGCGTGCTTATCTTCACACTATTTATCGCACCTCTACCCAACCGTTTTTGATTGCCACAACAACGGCTTGGGTTCGGTCATTTACATTCATTTTTTGCAGGATATTGGAGACGTGGTTTTTCACAGTTTTTTCGCTAATAAATAATGCTTCCCCAATGCCACGGTTGCTTTTGCCATCAGCCAGCATTTGCAGAACTTCGCATTCACGGCGCGTTAATAAATGAAGCGGGCGTCGGATTTCCACCGCTTGCAAATAAGAACCGCTGCGGGCAACCCCTGCTGCCAGCTTGCGATATTCATTTACTAAATTGTGCGTAACCTTTGGATGTAAATAGGAACCACCTTCGGCCACGACACGAACCGCTTCGATCAGCGCATCGGCATCCATTTCTTTTAATAAATAACCGCTTGCCCCCGTCTGCAATGCATGGGTAACATAATTTTCATCATCATGAATCGATAAAATAATGACCTTTGTATCCGGATATTGCTCAATTAATTCCCGAGTTGCCTGAATGCCGTTTACTTGTGGCATATTAATATCCATAATGACCACATCAGGGCGATGCTCCTCAACAATTTTCAACGTTTCGCTGCCGTCATCACCCTCTGCAACAACTTCAAATGTTTCTTCAAATTCTAGTATTCTTTTAACACCTTCACGGAAAAGCTGGTGATCATCAATAATTGCAATTTTAGTAGTCAATGTTTACACCCCTTATCTTCTAAAGCTTTCTTAATTTGTTAATGGAACAAATATATTTACGGAAGTCCCTTTACCGATTCGGGAACTGAATGTGATTTCACCATTTAGCAAGTCAACACGTTCCCGCATTCCAATCATTCCAAACGAACCCGGTTTCTTCTGATTCGGATCAAAACCGACCCCATTGTCTTGAATTACTACCGATACAGCAGAATTCGTTATTTCTAATCTTACTTTGATTTCACTAGCATTGGCATGTTTTAGCGCATTTTGCACAGATTCTTGGATCAGCCGGAACAAAGAAACTTCATACTTTGTCGGCAACCGCTTCTCTAAACCAATGTTCACAAACATAATTTTGGAATGGTTATGATATTCTTCAATGGTTTGTAAGTATTTTCTAAGTGTTGGAACAAGACCTAAATCATCCAGCGCCATGGGCCTCAGATCATAAATAATGCGACGAACTTCATATAGGGCAGATCGAACCATCTTCTTTAAGCTTTTAATTTCCAAGAATGTCTCATCCGGACCTTTTTCACGGAAGACACGTTCCACTAGATCCGAGCGGACAATTACATTAGCAAGCATCTGCGCCGGCCCATCATGAATTTCTCTTGAGAGCCTGCGCCTTTCTTCTTCTTGAGCTTCAATAATTTTCAGACCGAGATCTTGCTTTGCTTTTGCCGTTTCATATGCCTCGCCAAACTCTTTTAAATCACTTTGCAAATAATTCATAACAACTGAAATTTGCGAAATCAGCTGATCGGCACGCTCAATGGTTTCCACTAATTTAACAAGTCTAGCCTCAAGCTCATTTCTTTTTTCAAGAAGCTGCTTTTTATACTGCCAGTTAATCGAAAGATCCATTTGATGCTGATGAGCATTTTCATACGCCTCCCGGACTTGTTCCTCCGAATAATTTTTAAAGCTCATACTGACTTCTGACAGTTTGGCTCTGGCCTGGCGCAGTTCATTCTCAAGCTGGTCGCCCTCTTCATGTAATTTGGACATCCTTTGTTTAATATTCATTAATTCATTCTTACTATTTTCATATTCTTGCCTGCATTGCTCGCTAATTCGGAAGATATCGCTTTTTGAACAAGTAACAGTATCGATCATTTCCTCGCGAATTTCATCAATTGACTTTACTTTGAGTTGATTCATTCTTATTCCTCCAAGGGGACTAATTTTCCCCTTTAGGTATTCAATCTAGGTTATTCTTCGTCAATTATTATGAAAAAAGTAGTATAATACCATTAGGTCACTACTTTTTAAGTGCCTAGATATACTTATTATACCATTCGAATTTTACACTTATATTAAAGGTATATTACATCCACTTTTTTAAAAAATTTTATTTAAATGAGCTATACACATAGATTTGATAACAAAATAAAAAGGAGTTTATGATGCTGTCCCGATATTATACTGTAAAAGCATACGGGGAACATGAAATAAACATTCAAAAATCCCGTTTTATTGCACATGTCCAAAGGGCCGAGTCAGAGCAGGAAGCGCAAGAATTCATTCAAAACATTAAGAAACGGCATTGGAATGCAACCCATAATTGTTCAGCCTATTTGATCGGCGAGAATGATCAGATCCAAAAAGCGAATGATGACGGTGAACCAAGCGGTACGGCTGGCGTGCCAATTCTTGAAGTACTGAAGAAAAGAAACCTGAAAGATACCGTTGTTGTCGTGACCCGTTATTTTGGCGGCATTAAGCTGGGGGCCGGCGGATTAATCCGCGCTTATGGAAAAGCAGCTTCCGAAGGCTTAGATGCAGCTGGAATTGTTGAACGAAGACTTACGCAAATTATCCATGTTCAAATTGATTACACTTGGTTGGGGAAATTGGAAAAAGAACTCCGCGCTTCTGATTATAAAATAAAAGAAATTCATTATTTGGATACGGTTGAAGTTGAAACATATGTTGACGACAACAAGGTACAGGCCTTCACGGACTGGGTCATCGAATTAACGAACGGCCAGTGCGTGATAACGCAAGGAGAAACTGTCTATTTGGAAGAAGAACATAGCAAAAATGTCTCTTTGTGATTGATTATATTTGTTCCATTTTAAGAGCACAATTCAAAAATCCACATGATGTTATTACTAATTTTTGATTCATTACCATAACAAAAAGGGCTCATGCTTAATGAGTCCTTTTATATGAATCCAGCTTTAGCGCTTTTCATTTTATGACCGATCCTTCGCAGACGACGTTCTAAACGTCTGCATGATATTTAACAATGGCCGATAATCTCTGCTGACAAGACCGATTTTTTCCGCAATTATTTCGATTAACACAACCACAATAGAGATTAACAACAACGCACCACCAAGACGGGCTTGTGAGTAAATGACCGCAACCAGACCAAAAAAGGCTGACATCGCATAAATAAGTAAAACCGTCTGCCGATGCGTAAAACCCATACGGAGCATACAATGATGTAAATGGGATTTATCAGGTGCAGACAATGGTTTTTTGTGAATGATTCTCCTTAAAATAGCAAAAAAAGTATCGAAAATAGGTACTCCAAGAATCATGATTGGGATCACGAACGAAATAAAGGTGACATTTTTGAAGCCAAGCAATGACAATACGGAAATAATAAACCCCAAAAAAAGGGCTCCCGTATCTCCCATAAAGATACTTGCCGGATGGAAATTGTAAAATAAAAAACCAAGTGTGCTTGCAAGCACAACTAACCCTACTGCCACGACATATACATTTCCTTGAAGCATGGCCATGCCAGAGATGGATATAAGTGCAATTGAAGAGACGCCCGCTGCCAAGCCATCCAAGCCGTCAATCAAGTTAATGGCATTCGTAATTCCGACAATCCATAAAATCGTTAATGGAATGCTTAATAAACCAAATTGGAGCTGCCCACCAAACGGCAAATTAATAAATACCACTTGAAGGTCACCTAAAAATATAACCGTGATCGCCGCAGCTAATTGCCCCAGTAGCTTAACCTTAGCAGAAAGCTCAAACAGATCATCACAAATACCAGTTATCACGATAATGAGACAACCCAGTAATATCGCTACGGAAGATTGAAACTCAGGTCTTAAAAGGATCATTCCTGCCATAAAACTGATAAAGATTGCGAGTCCTCCGAGACGCGGCATGATTGTTTGATGAACCTTACGCTGACTTGGACGATCTGTGGCGCCTATGAAGAAGGCAAGTTTTTTTATCAGCGGTGTCAAAAGGATGGAGAGCAAAAAACATACGATCAAAGTAAGAAAAAGCATGACAAATCCCCCTTGAAGTCAGTTTTTCCATTAAAACAAAAATAAAACTATATTCATACTGGTAAAAACCGAAAAAAGAAGCAATCGACGAAGGACTATCTTGCTTGATGACTTCTTTCACTCAAACATAAGGTTACTTAATTTAAAAATATTACATGATTCCTATACAGTCAAAAAAAGGCAGAAGGAAAAGTTTCATATGCAGCTTGTATGGAGAAAGGAACTTCCTACTTTGAAAGCTTTTCTTACAACTGTCATTAGCCCAAATTAAAACAAACACAAAATCATACGCATAAATCTGTACACAAGTGTTGCGTAAAAATTACCGGAATTTTCAGTATAATAACCTTTCCAATTTAGAGCCAAAAAGTTAAATACCTAAATAAAGGTGGCTTTGTCCATTTGGAAATTTATTTACAATTATACCTAAAGACCTGTGGACGACGACAAACTTGATCATTAACGGATGGCTTTTCCTTCAATCTTTCGAAGCCAAATATGCGCTGGTTTCCATAGTGCAGCCCTTAAATAACGGCTAATTTGTAGGACTTTTCGCTTACTTTGTGATTCAATTTGCGCTAGAACATGT
>NZ_BCUZ01000159.1 GCF_001591485.1 Neobacillus fumarioli NBRC 102428
AGAAACTAACTACTAATCACCTAAAAAAAGTAGAACCTCCTGGTTAGTCCGAAGAAAAATGGTAAAATGACAAAAAAACAGTTATTCAGGGGAGAGTACTATGCATATTCGTAAATTAACGATAGATGAAGAACCCCCAATGGATTTGTTATTATTAGCCGATCCTTCTAGAATCCTGGTTGAGGAATATATACAAAGGGGAGAATGCTTTGTAGCGGAAAGTGGTGGTCAAATCATTGGGGTTTATGTGCTACTGCCGACAAGACCCGAAACGGTGGAGTTGGTGAATATTGCAGTAAAAGAATCCGAGCAAGGCAAAGGCTTGGGCAAACAACTAGTAATGCATGCAATTGAAGTCGCTAAGTCCAAAGGATACAGAACCATAGAAGTCGGTACTGGAAATTCAAGTATTGGACAAATAGCCCTTTACCGAAAATGTGGTTTTAGAATTACTGGTGTCGATATAGATTTTTTCATCAGGCACTATTCAGAAGCTATTTTCGAAAATGGCATACAGTGTAGGGATATGGTCCGATTCTCTCAAGATTTGTAGGTTTTATTGAACAACGGTCAGATTGAGGTAAGTAGGTATTTGTGTTTTAACAGACAGCACCCGTTACCAGATGCTGTCATTAGGTGTCAGGCACCTTTGTGAAATTTTCACAAACCATTTCCCACATTCATATTTTCAACATGTAATGTGGTGCCTTTTGGCAGGCTGTTGCCTTTTCCTGGTTTTGGTATGACTTTTCCTTTGTAGAGGATTTTTCCGTTTTGAAGATCGCAGACCATGATGTAGTTTGTCTGAATGTCCACACGGCCTGTCTGTTCGTGGTTGACTATTAATAGGTACATTCGATTGTTCTTGATGAAGATGTCTGGTTTGGTGTCTTCCCCTATTTCCTCTATCGGAATGGTATATTGCCCGACCACTTTTTTCGTTTCCATGTTATAGATCAGAACCTTAACCGCTTTAGCATTCGCATCCGGAGTGACGAAATAAATCAATGGCCCATGATAGTAATTAATCATAATATCCACCATACTCAACTCTTTCGGGAACGCAAACGTTTGTACTACATTGGTTTTCATATTATAGGCGTATAGTTCTCCTTTAACGGAACCTTTCGAAACTTTGCCATTCTCATCCGGAGATGAAACAGGTCGGCTGTCCTTAACGAACACATAATACTTTTCAGGTGCCATCTTAGTTGTTGAGCTTAGATTATAAATCCGATTCTCCATATTATTTTCTGCATCACGAGCGGATAGAAGGATTTGATCGCTCAGCAGTTTTTTCTTTTCCAAATCAAAACGGTAGCAATGAAGCTCCGTTTTTGATGCTCCCACTTGATGATCTGAAACCGAATTAGTTGTGAACACATCCAGCTCGCCGCCATGCTTTTGCACATCATTTACACTGATGAAATCATCATTCGCTTCTCCCGGAACCTTTATCTGAAAACTAGATTCATCTTTATTCTTCTTATGCAACTGCGCAATGGTAAAGGAAAAATCTCGCAGTCCGCGGTTGGTTCGTTTATAATCAACCCCTGCAAAGACAAGCGACTCAGAATCTTCATAAAAACATAAGCTTCCCACGCATGAAATTATGGTATTTATCGCGATACACCTGAAGCCCGTCATTTACCAAAAATGAGCTATTCAATTGCTCTGTAAAAGAAAGTTCCCGCTCATACTTTGACCCTTCTGCCGAAATCATGACTGGCTCGGAAAACTGGCCCATACTCAGAATAGCGGATAGTGTCAATGTGCGAATTTCCTTGTCATCCCCTGCTTCTTTTTTGATATAAAACTTCGGATATCCCTTAACCTCTGCCGCCGCATAGATATAGAAAGTTCCGATACTTAAACAAATAATGATCGCTAACGTCACCAATGTCCGAATACGTTTCATCTTCTACTCTCCTTACACCGTTATCTTGTTTTTTAATAAAAATTGACTAATCCAAACAGCCGCGCCCATTACGACAAGCCCAAGGACAATTTCCAATGAAACCAGCTCATTCGGATAGAAGTCTATTATCCTAATAGCTGCCAAAATAGCTGGCGCAATAAAGACCATAACGGAAGCCGCACAATACAGAACGGCCAAGAACAATCCCTTCCACCGGTAACAACGTTCAAACAAAATCGCGGTAAACAACACACATACCAACATGAATCCAGCCAAGTAATGGAGGACAAACTGCATCCATGTCCCCGGAATAATGATGGCCAGAACTTGAAAGCCTAACACGGCCGTGATCGGTATGTCTTGGCGAAGATCAGCAGGCACAAGCAATTGAAACAGCGAAAGCTGAAACGGCAGGATGATGATTTCTAAGGCAATTAAGCCAAGAACCATTAGAAGAATTGCACTTGCTTTGGCAAAATAGATGGTAAGCCTCGATGTCGGGAGCATAAGGAGCCGGTAGATAAACCTATTCTTCGCGAACCAGTCACGATACCAAATAAGGAAGATGTATCCTAGAATCACTGTTGCGCTGATCATAATCGGAGCTAGGAACCAAAGACTTCCCGCAATTTGCATGAAATTCGCGAGACCGTTCTGTTCAATAAACTGAGCTCTCGACATCCCATGTTCATAAATATCACTGTTTGCCTGGTGGACATAGCTTAACGATTTGACCACTACTCCGGTAAACTGCAGGATAATCGTCAAAGCAATCAAGGAAACATATAGTTTTAAAAAGCGATAGAGTTCAAAGTTTACTAGTTTCCAATACCTGTTCATGGCTGATACACCTCTCTCATGACATCCATCACGGACTTGCCTTCCGTAAGGCGGACCTCTTCCGTCGTAAATTCCTTGAGCACCACGCCGTTGTCCAGTAACACGACTTTATCGATTAAATGTTCAATATCATTGATTTCATGGGTGGTAATAACCACACCACGGTCTTCAATTAAATGGGAGGTGACCACTTCGGCAATCTGCTCCCGGCTGAAAATATCAATGCCGGAAAAAGGCTCGTCCATCAAAACATAATCCACATCGAGCGACAGTCCGAGCATCAAATTGACTTTCGCCGTATTTCCCTTTGACAGTTCGGTAATCCGGTCGGTTTCATTTAGTTTGAAAAAGCGCATTAAATCATCGGCCCGCTGCTGGTTCCAGTTTTTATAATAATCTTTCATGAAGTCGCACGCCTCTCGGATCGTCATCCATGTCGGCATAATATTGGCATCCGGGATAAAGGTGATTTTTTCATATGTATCTTTTTGGATGACTTCCTGATCAATGAAGATCTTGCCGCTATTAATCGGCGTGAGATTCATGATCGCTTTCAATGTGGTCGTCTTGCCGACGCCATTGATGCCGATCAAACAGGTAATTTCTCCTTTATTGGCTGTAAAGGAAACTTCCTTTAACACCTGTTTCCTCCCAAATCGTTTGGAAATGTTTTGCACTTCAATCATGTCGTTTCCCCCTGCTTTCTTGCTTCATATTTCTTCTTCACCAGCTCAACCACTTCTTCTATCGATGGATTGATGGCTACAATCGACTGGACAAATGCATCAACCGCTTCTGCGATCAGTTCCTCCCGCACCGAACTTAAAATGTTTTCATCCATCGTGATGCGGCTGGGAAAGTTTCGTTCTGTGTGAATCAACCCTTCTTCCTCCATTTCTTTATAAGCCCGCTGAGCCGAATTGGGATTAATTTTCAACATCTCCGCCAGTTCCCGCCGTGAAGGGATTTCCTCCCCTGCCTTCAAGTTCCCAATCGCAATTTGTTCTTTAAAATATCGTACAACTTGGACATAAACAGGATCTCGTGTATTAAACGTCACATTCATGAAAAACAACTCCTATGAATTCCAATGACTGGTGTATTAATTGAATAATACGCCTGTTTATATGGTTCATACACTTTGCTTGTCAATCTATTTTTTCCTCTGAGGATTTTCGTGTTTTTTCCCCCTAAAGCACTATTTTGAGAAAATTTTCTACAAGTTTCTAGTAAACAATGGTAAAATAAAACATATAATTTCAATGCGAGGTGATATCTTAAATGAAGAAAACGATGATTCGAACATTATCGACAACTGCGCTGTTCACCACTCTTTATGCCGGAAGCGCTCTGGCCGCTACCTACAAAGTTCAAAAAGGCGATAATCTATCAAAAATAGCCTCTAAATTTAACACCAGCGTAGATGAGATTAAAACCCTCAATGGATTAACATCCGATAGAATCTATGAAAATCAAACACTTAAAATTTCCGATTCAACCGTAACTGTGGAACAAAGCCAGCAAACCAGCTATACCGTTGTGAAGGGTGACGTCCTCATCAAAATTGCCAACCGTTATCACATAACAGTTGGCGAACTGCAAGAATGGAACAACTTGACAAGCACGATCATTTACCCTGGACAAGTGCTGAAGGTGTCTGCCCCCGGGAAAACCGTTAGCGTAACCACGCCGAAACCAGCAAAGGATCAAAAAACAACACCCGCTCCTGCAGCGGACGGCATCTATACAGTAAAAAGCGGTGATTGTTTAAGCATTATTGCCCGCAACTTTCGTATGACTGTATCACAGTTGAAATCACTGAACGGTCTAGCTTCCGATTTGATTTATGTCGGGCAGCAACTGAAAGTAACCGGGTCTCCATCTTCAAACAAACCGCAAACCCCTTCAGTTCCGGCCGATAAACCCAAGACACCGACACCACCAACTGCATCCGTGTCATATTACACTGTCAAAGCCGGAGACTGCTTAAGTAAAATTGCCAGACAATATCAAACAACGGTTCAAAATTTGAAGTCCCTTAACGACCTTACTTCCGACATGATCTATGTGGGACAAACACTAAAGGTTTCGGGCCAGGCTGCCGGAAGTTCAAGTGGTTCTTCAAGTGGTTCAAAGGGAAATTCGACTAGTTCTGCAAGTGGAAATGGTTCCAAAGGGAATACAGCCAGTTCTTCAAACGGAAATGGTTCAAATGGGAATTCGGCCACTTCTTCAAGCGGAAATGGTGCAAATGGATCAACGGCGACCACATCGTCTCCAAAATCCGATGCTGAAATTGCCGCGAACATGGTATCGATTGCGAAAAGTTTAATTGGCGTTCCGTACGTATGGGGTGGAAGTACTCCACAAGGCTTCGACTGCAGCGGCTTCATTTACTATGTTGCCAACAAAGCCGGTAAGCAAATCGGCCGGTACTCCGCTGATGGTTATTACAATCGCTCATACTATGTGGACAACCCAATCCCCGGCGACCTTGTCTTTTTCAAAAATACATACAAACAAGGCATCTCACACCTGGGTATTTACATTGGCAACAACCAATTCATCCATGATGCCGATGAAAAGCATGGAGTGATGATTTTCAGCTTGTCTAACTCTTACTACAGCACCCATTTTGACAGTTTTAAGCGGTTTTATTAAAGAAAAGCCAGGATCCATAATATACAGGATTCTGGCTTTTTTTTGACTGTCAATTTCATTGAGTCATGTTCTGACACTAGTGTTGTAATAATCTAATTCAACTATTAAAAATACTTGAAATGTTCAATTTTATTATTTTATCTAT
>NZ_BCUZ01000160.1 GCF_001591485.1 Neobacillus fumarioli NBRC 102428
TAAATACCTATAAATAAGGCGAAATTCAAGGATTTGGATAATATAAGCGGAAAAACTTCCTTTAATTCGAGGGAAATATAAGCATTTCCCAATTTAAACGGAGTTTTTCCGTTTATTTCAAACGTAAGGGAATCAATTTTAGCTATTTAATTTTCGGATGGAGAATATCTATTCGCAATTTAATTTAGCTTGTGATTTTATCCGTTAATTTACAATAAATAGGGTAAGAAAATCACTTGCGATTTCTCACCCTATGTGCATTGCGATATACTGTATTATACCTTTAAAGAGAACCCGTTACATATTTTGGGATCCCTTTAATTATTGCATCATATTATAAACCTTTTTAGTCTGTTTGTTAACACCGTACCAGCCCAGTGTAACCGTATGCCCGTCGCCTGTGCTAGGGTTATCTACTACAAACTCATAGACATGAATGATGTAATCACCGTTTGATGCATCGTGGTCATATTCTATTTTTACATTTTGGTCTGGTTGAAGATCAAGCTGGGCTCTGACAAGGTCTTCTGCTTGTTTGGTTGTCAATGTTTGATTTTGTTTTTCCCCCTTAGTTTGCTTGGCTGTTGGTATTTGGCTGTTTGTTGCATTTTGCTTTACTGTAACCGTTTGATTTTCTGCTGTAATTTGCTTGGTCGCTGCTGTTTGTTTTTGGGGTGCTGATTGCTTTTGTTCTATCTGTCCGCCTTCCGTTTGTTTTACGCTTAGTCCATCATTTTGTTCCTCATTTGTTTGTTTTTCCGTTGAAACGTTTTCTTCTTTCAGTGCAGTATTATTCTTTTTTTCTAGTGCATTATTGGCCGCAGCTGAACTTCCCGAAGAAGCAGTTGGCGTGCAAGCTGAAAGGAACAGAGCACTTAACAATAAAATGCCAATTATTCTCATGTTTATTCCCCCATAAAGGACTTATTAGATAAATTGTACATTTTACGACAGATTTTGACAATATCGAGATTTTTTTTAGAAAAAGGCTGTCTTCGTATATTTTATTTCATCGGTGGAGGTTTAGCTTTATCAGCCAATTCAAAAATGCATTCGCAAAATAAAGAACACCTGCAATATGACAGGTGTTGACTTCAATAAATTTAATTATATTGCGGAAGCATTTTCGTGCGTTTGTTGACATGCTGCTCGGCACCGAGCGCAGCAATGGCTCCGTCGGCAGCAGAAATGACTGTCTGTTTGATCGGTGTTCTTCTCGCATCGCCACCGGCAAATACTCCCTCGGCACTTGTTCTCAAGTGATCATCAACGATCACATAGCCATCCTCATCTCTCTCCACTGCATCTTTTAAAAAGTCGGTGCCTGGCTTCAATCCGCCAAGGTACAAAAATACTCCGTCAACTTCCCAAACTTGTTCTTCTTTTTGATCATTTAGGATGACGATTTTCTCAACACTGTCTGTTCCGACAATTTCTCTGACACGATGGCGCCGGTAGATTTCTACCTTTGGATTGGATTCAAGCGAGGAAAGATCCACATCTCCTTTGAGTTTTTCCACTGGGATTAATAGTTTGACCGTTTTACAGAATTTTGCAAGGGTTTCTGCTTCATGGACGGCTTCCTCGTTATCCCCGACAACGGCAACAACTTGATCCTGATAGAAGGCGGCATCGCATGTTGAGCAATAGCTGACACCGCGGCCGGTAAATTCCTCTTCACCCTTTATTTTATTGGAAGGGGCTTTGGCGCCGACAGCGATAAAGACGCTTTTTGCTTTTACGGTTCCTTCGGCAATTTCAATCTTCTTCACTTCATCAGTAAAATCAACAGATAAGACTGTGGCACGGACAAATTCAGCTCCAAAGTCCTTTGCTTGTGCTTGCATTCTTGTTAATAGCTCAAGACCGGTCAATTCTTCGCGGACACCTGGATAGTTGGAGATTTTATGTGTGAGAGCCAGTGTTCCGGCTTTCGGTGCCTTATCAATGACGAGTGTTTTTAATTTATCGCGCGCGGCGTAAACGGCTGCTGATGCCCCAGCCGGGCCGCCTCCAATCGAAACAAAGTCATAAACCTCTGCAAAAATCTGATCCGTTACAGGTTGGAAAATAGAGTCTGCATTTTCAGGTTTTGTTTCCGACACAGTTGAAATAGTTTCTGTATTAGACAAGTCCAGTAGTTTTTTCAGCTTTTTCTCTTGAAAGCCTAGAACCAGTTTTCCGTTAATAAGCGTTGCAGGAGTTCCAAAAATTTTCCGTGCTTTTAATTCATCAAAATATTCTTTATGCAATGACGCATTACGTTCTTCAAATTCAATGTTGTGTTCTTTCAAAAAGCCCTTCACTTTTTCGCAATAAGGACAGCCAGTGCTGCTATAGACGATCACTTCAGGTTTTGTCATGGTTAACCTCCAAATCCTTTATGTTAATCTAATCATAATATTACATTCAAATAAAAGTCAATACTTTTTAATAATAATTATAATTTAATCTTTTATATAAAAAAGTCCAACTGCTTCATCAGTTGGACTTTGGAGTGTTTTCAATTGATTTGCCAAGGAATGCTGTCAGCATCCAAACATGCTTTTCTATACTTGTATGAATTGAAAGCAGCATATCGCTTGTTGTTTCGTCGTGTTTTTCATCTGCAAGGTTCATGCCTTCCTTTAATTCTCCAATGATCATGGAAAAGTCATTAATAATAGTTTGGACCATCTCCTGGGCCGTTTCAGTCCCCGAAGCTTCTTTAACAGATGCGAGTTCAAGGCATTCTTTCATCGTGGCAACTGGATTGCCGCCAATTGCAAGCAGATGTTCCGCTAATTCATCGACATGTATACCAGCTTCATTATAAAATTCTTCAAATTTTGCATGTAACGTAAAGAATTGTTCCCCTTTCACATACCAGTGGTAATGATGAAACTTCATATATAAGACAGACCAGTTGGCAACTTGTTTGTTCAATACAGCGATTAACTGATTTTCCATTGAAAAACCCTCCCAATACATTCTCAAAGTTATATTGCCCAAGAAATAGAGGAAAATATTTATAATGTGATGAAAAACTTCCGTTAAACCAAAGAGATTAAAATTAACTATGAGATCGTTTTTATGACGTTTTTGAATAATGAGTCTTTCGGTAAAGCTTAGTCTCTTTATGCCACTGTGAGTAACTTATGCAAAAACACATAAAAATCTTAGTGTTGATGATGTATAGCTTCATAATCGAATATCCTGTTTTCCCCTTTATTAAAACTAAAATACCCCTTTATAAATGATTGGTATGAAAATTGCATATTCAAAATTGAGACTATTGCGAAAATAGTTGACAATTCGATGGGTGTGAAAGGGGGAAAAGGAGGTTTAAATGTTATTAGCGATTTGTAAGCGGTTTCGGTTGTTTTTTCAAATGGAAGATTCACATTAGTAAGGAGAGTTGATACATGGAGAAAGTAACTCTAAAGCGCTCACTGGGGCTGTGGGCAATTGTCGGATTAGGATTAGGCTATATGACACCTACAACGGTGTTTGATACGTTTGGGATTGTATCAAAAGAAACAAATGGTGTTGTGCCGCTGGCGTATATCGTTTCACTAATTGTTATGTTGTTTACTGCTATTAGTTATGGAAAGATGGTACAAGTATTTCCCAGTGCCGGATCGGCTTATACGTATACAAGAGAGACAATGAGTCCTATTCTTGGATTTTTAGTTAGCTGGTCAGCGCTTTTGGACTATATTCTGCTTCCAATGGTTAATGCTTTGATCATTCGGATTTATATGGTCTCTATATTTCCGTCAGTGCCGGCATGGGTTTGGGTAGTCCTCTATGTAGCTGTTGTAACAGGATTTAATTATTATAATATGGGGAAAACATCGAGTTTTAACTCGATTCTTGTGGTCTTCGAAGTTGTGTTAAATGCCTTAGCATTTGAAAGAACCGTGTGTAGCTAAAATGATCTAGGTCATCTAACGAAGCAGCTCACGATTAGGTGAGCTGCTTGTTTTTCATGCGAGCTATATATTGTTTGTACGACTCAATTTTGTCAGACAGCATTTTTTCGGTTGCCGTTAAGGTGTGAAGCTGTTCTTGAATGGCGCGCTGGTGTTCTTCTAACAGTGCTAATCGTGCGGTTGTCGTATGATCGCCTTCAAGATATAATTCGGTGTATTTTCTAATTTTTGCAATCGGCATTTGCGTTTGTTTTAGTTGGATGACGAAACGAAGCCATGTGAAGTGCTCTTTGCGATATACTCGATTTCCGTTCGCATCGCGGTCTGGGACAACAATTTTTTCTTTTTCATAATATCGCAACGTATGGGGGCTAACGCCTAATAAGTCAGCAATTTCGCTAATTGTATACATTTCATCCACTCCTCATATTTTATTATAAAAAACATTTGACTTCGAGTAAACTCTAACGAATATAATCGAGTCATCCTTAAAATAAATGGAGGAATGAAGATGAAGTATACGGTCATTACAGGAGCAAGTTCAGGAATTGGGTATGAGGCAGCACTAGCGTTTGCTGAACGTGGGAAAAACTTAGTCATTGCTGCACGACGACAAGAGAAACTTGAGGAATTAAAGGCAGAAATTGCTCGTCGATATCCAGAAGTGGATGTCGTTATCTGCACAATCGATTTATCTGAACGGGAACATGTATATGCGTTTTACGAAAGTTTGCGGGAGTTGGAGTTAGAGACGTGGGTGAATAATGCGGGCTTTGGCAATTTTGCTTCTGTCGCGGAGCAAAACTTAGAAAAAATCGAAAAAATGTTGCGCCTAAATATTGAGGCATTAACCATTTTATCATCACTTTTCGTTCGTGATTACGCCCATGTGGAAGGAACACAGCTTATTAACGTTTCGTCTGGTGGAGGTTATACCATCGTCGGAAATGCGATTACGTACTGCGCTACGAAATTTTATGTGAGCGCTTTTACGGAAGGGTTAGCGCATGAGTTGGCGTCACAAGGGGCGAAAATGAAAGCAAAAGTATTAGCGCCAGCAGCGACCGAAACCGAGTTTGCTAAACGTGCATTTGATGTAAATGAGTTTGATTACCATGTTACTGTGCCGAAATTTCATACGGCAAAGGAAATGGCAGAATTTTTGCTTGCTTTATATGACAGTGACAAAGTGGTGGGGATTGTCGATGGGTACACGTACGAATTTCAACTTCGCGATCCGATTTATCCATTTGCGATGAGAACAACGCAAAAATAAGGGGAGAAAAAGCAACTCGAAACGGGGTTGCTTTTTTTCGTAGGTGAACCGTTCGGAAAATTTTTTGCTTGACCGCCTATCTTTTCAAACGTTTTGCATAGATAGATGAAGTAGGAACGAAGATATTGACGGAAAGGAGAGGTCAAGATGTATATTTCCAAACAACTTGCTTGCCAAATTGGGGTGAATGAAAGCATTGTTCTTTGCGATCTTCATCAGCTGCTTCAAGAAACGGGGAGCGATTGGGTAGTACTGACATACGAAGAATGGCAAAAACGCCTACCGTTTTGGTCGCCAAGTACGATCCCGC
>NZ_BCUZ01000161.1 GCF_001591485.1 Neobacillus fumarioli NBRC 102428
ACACTACCGCTTTTGGCATTTGGGGATTCATCTTTAAAGGAGGAAAAAAAGAATGAAGATTTATGTCGTATATGATAGTGAAGGAGATCATACAAAAACACTTGCTCATGCGATTGCGGAAGGGGCCAAAAAAGTAGATGGGACTGAGGTTTTTCTTGATCATGTCAGCAAGGCAGATATTTATAAACTTCCAGATATGGATGCAATTATCTGGGGGTGCCCAGGGCACTTTGGTACCATCAGTTCAGGGCTGAAAGCTTGGATCGACAGACTTGGCTATCTATGGGCTGAGGGCAAGCTGATTAATAAGGTCGGTGCAGTCTTTTGTACAACTGCTACTACCCATGGCGGAGTAGAAGCAACCATGCTGAACCTTATTACCCCGATGTTTCATCAAGGCATGATCGTTGTCGGCCTTCCCGGTAATATTACGGCAAATGCATTATATGGTTCTTATTATGGAGTAGGGATTACTTGTCCGGTGGAAAGCTCATCCATTATTCCAGAGGAAGGCTTGGAATTAGGCCGTGCACTGGATGAAAGGGTAGCGACCATCACAAAAGACCTGACAAGAACAAAATATGGTGATCGCCAATGATCTTTTTGTTCATTTTATTAATTATTCCGTACAAGATTTTCCTGACCTGCATGGCGATTTTCTTCCATTTTTTCTTGCATCAGATGATTTGCATTTTCTAAGAAGGAGGTGCAGCAGCTGCTTCTCTAACAGGTTCTTGTACACTTTCCTGTTCTCGATTCTTTTCAACTACATCAGCCTTCATGTTAAACGCAAATAAGGCAGCCATAATGATAACCGCAAATCTGAAACATTGTTTTCAGGCTTTTTTGCATTTGTGTGCTTTTTATATTAAAGATGCACAAATCGGAACAAGAATTTTAAGATTGGGGACTGAAAAAGTAAATAATCCTCAGTATTTATAATACATAGAGTTTACCGATAATAACCACATTGTTTTTATTTTACAAGAGTGTTGATTAATTAGAAAATTTGGAATAAAATTTTTTTGATGAAATATTTGTAAATATTGATTTAATAAAAGCTACATTAAAATAAAGGAGGACTACCATGGCACTTGAAAACTGGCATGTAAAATTAGAAGCTTTATATGATCAAATGGTGAAATGGAGAAGACATTTCCATCAATATCCTGAACTATCATTCGAAGAGGTAGAAACACCGAAATTAATTGCAAAGCTTCTGACCGAATGGGGAATTGAAGTGAGAACCGGTGTTGGCGGCCGCGGAGTAGTCGGGTTGATCAAAGGAGGAAAATCGGGAAAAACGGTTGCTTTAAGAGCTGATTTCGATGCCCTGCCGATCCAGGATGAAAAAGATGTACCATATAAATCCCTTTTTCCGGGTGTGATGCATGCATGCGGCCATGATGGTCATACTGCCACATTGCTGGGGATTGCCAAAGTTTTAAGTGAAGTGCGGGAAGAATTGCCTGGGAATGTTGTCTTAATCCACCAACATGCAGAAGAAAAGCCTCCGGGCGGGGCTGTACAAATGATTGCGGACGGATGTTTGGATGGAGTAGACGCGATTTTTGGTTATCATTTAGCAGCCCCCTCGCCGCTTGGATTCCTCGGAACAAGAAAAGGATCAGCAATGGCAGCAGCAGATTCCTTTGAGATTACGATTTACGGCAAGGGGGGCCACGGATCCAGTCCGCATCAAACGGTTGATTCCATCATCGTCGCCACACAAGTAATTAATCAGTTGCAGCTCATCGTCAGCCGACAAGTCGATCCGCTCAAAACGGCTGTTATTTCTATCGGGAGTTTCCATGCCGGCAACGCCAATAATGTCATTGCCGACAAGGCTGTGCTTACTGGTACAGTACGGAGCTTTGAACCGGAAGTAAGAGATTTTTTGGAAAAGGAAATCAAAAATGTCATCAACGGAGTTTGCGCAACTCATCATGCAAAAGCGGATATTCGCTATGAGCGGGGTTATTCCCCTGTTGTGAACCATGACAAAGAAACGGAACTTTTCTTTAAAGTCGCTAAAGACTTGTTTGGTCCTGATAGAGTAGCAGAGATCCCGCCAATTACAGGGGCCGAAGATTTTGCTGCCTATCTTGAAAAAGTACCGGGAGTATTCTTCCATGTTGGGGCCGCCAACCCTGACGGCCGGGAAATGTTTCCGCATCATCACCCGAAATTTGACTTTGATGAGCGTGCCATGGTAATTGCCGGAAAAACACTTTTAAGTATGACGTACCACTACTTAACAGAACAAAAGGAACTGAACGAATTAGTTGTTCAAGAAACATCTAATACACTTTAAAAACAACTTTGAGACTTCTCTTTCTATTAACAAATTTTGTTGAACAAGATCTTGACAATCTAAACTTTTTTTATTATCCTCTAAACAGCATTTATAATCTTAATAAACTTCGTATAACTCCAATAATATGGTTTGGAGGTCTCTACCAGGAACCGAAATTCCTGATTACGAAGGAAGTACAGATTTGTATTTTCTTCGCAATCAGGAATTTTTTTATTTTTTGTTTTTAAATAAAAATATATTTGGAGGTCAAAATGAACTTTTTTAAGTTGCCAAAAATCGAACTTCACTGTCATTTGGATGGAAGCGTTAGGATTCAAACCATTATGGATATTGCCCAAAGGGAAGGGATTCCATTACCATCTTTTGATCAGAAAGAGTTGCAAAAGGAGCTGGTTGCTCCCTTGGAGTGTGAGTCCCTTGAGGAATATTTAAAAAGGTTTTCTCTTCCAAATTTAGTCATGCAGTCCAAGGAGAGCTTAAGGAGAATTACTTTTGAGCTTTTTGAGGATGCAGCAAGGGAAAATGTCAAATATTTAGAGGTCAGATTTGGGCCGTTACTTCACACCTTAAAAGGACTAAATGTGGAAGAAGTTATCCAAAGCGTCATAAAGGGGATGAGGGATGCAGAAAGTTGTTACGAAATAAAGGGGAATATTATTCTGTCCTGCTTGAGGTCAATGTCTGTAGAAAGTGCATTTGAAGTGATTGAAAAAGGGAAAAGGTTCCTAGGAAAAGGCGTAGTAGCAATTGACCTATGTGCATCAGAAGAAGAAGGTTTTTGTAAAAGATTCGTAGAACCGATTCTCTTAGCTAAAGAATATGGCTATAGAGTCACGATTCATGCAGGTGAAACGGGTATAGGTAAAAACGTCCAAAAAGCAGTTGAATTGTTGGGTGCTGAAAGAATAGGACACGGAGTATTTATTAAAGACTGTGCGGAGGCTTATAGGAAAGTGAAAGAAAGACAGGTAATACTTGAAATGTGCCCAACAAGTAATGTCCAAACAAAAGCTGTTCAGCATTATTCTGAACATCCGATATATAAGTTTTATAAAGATGGAATAAAAGTAACAATAAATACGGATAACAGAACTGTATCTGATACGACAATGTCAAAAGAAATCCTTTTAGTAAACAAAGAATTTAACCTAAGCGAAGAGGATTACCGACAAATATATTTAAATAGTGTAGAAGCATCCTTTGCCGACCAAGAAACCAAAGAATGGTGCTTGGCACAATTTAGCTTTAGCAAAAGAGAAATAAGGTAGAATTACTGTAAAAACAGTGGTGGCAACTTTGGACAGAATCCCAGAAGGATCAGGTAACTCTGTCTAAAGTGGTGGCAACATCGGACAGAGTTCCTGAAGGATCAGGTAACTCTATCTAAAGTGAAAGTAACATCGGACAGAAAATGCCGAATCTACTGGTGAATTTGTCTGAAGTGTTCACGATTTCGGACAGAACCACCTAGGAAACTGAAAAATTTGTCCGAAACGGTCCTCCCTTTCGCCCCGAACATCAAGGGAATCATCAAACTAGTCCGAAACCTCCTCCGCTTCGGACACTTTTTTCCATGTAATCCTACAATTTGTCCAAAGTTTTTCACTCCATTTTGATCATGTGTCTTTTTTCATCGACCCTGCCCATTTTCCTTTAAACCTTATACATAAAAGATAAAGAATTAAGAAGAGGCAACATATATGTGCGCCTGGGTGAAGTTGTGTTGGAGACGGATTTACGGTAAGAGATTGTTTTGTTTCGGTTGTATATACTGTTGGTGATTCAGGCTTGCCATGAGAACGGAGAGATGATGAACAGCATTCGTCTGCAAAAAGGGCAGTACATCAAGGCGTCTGGAGATCTTGGCTACTGGGAAGGAAGGGAGAAACGGTATTCAAAAAGTATCCTTAAGAGGGTAGTTGATAAGTTGGCCGAAAAAATGCTTGATTTCCGCGGAAGAATAGAGTGACGAAATATTATTTCCTATTCTGAGATTCGAAGAAATCCAGAATAGCGCATCTGCCGATTTTTTTGCCTCCGTTTCACGAAACGATGCCACAACAAAGAGTAAACATGAGCGAAACCAATACGCAACTAAATCAAGAAAGTTTTTGTTCTACTACAAACCCAATATCTATGATTGAAAATAACGTGATACTAATCCACAAATTTACACCTCTAATTTGCCTGAGGATAAATAAGATTATAATGGCTACAAAAAATAAAATAACAGTTAAGAAAATTAGTTTACCGTCTTTTCTATTATTCTCAAATGAATTATCTATAATATCACCTCTATTTCCAAACTATTCTATAATAACTGACACCCCATATAAACCGCCATTCCCCAAATTATAAGGGCAGAGACTTGATTGATCTGTTTTAATAGTTTTTCATTTGAGCTGATTTGACCAATCTTTTTACCGCAAATCGCCAAAGCAAAAAACCAAATCCAGGAAACTATGATACAAGCTAGTGTAAACAGCCATCTCTCAAACCCGGAATAGGCCAAGGAGTTGGTACCAATTACCCCGATGGTGTCTAAAATGGCGTGAGGATTCAGCAGTGAAACAGAGGCAGCGAATAAAATTTGCCGTTTTGCGGAAAATGGGTTGGATTCTTGATCCTTTTTTACTTCCGGTGTATCTTTACACATTAGCCATCCCATGTAAGCTAGAAAAAGAAACCCCACCAAAAAGATCATAGTTTTTAGCCATTCAAAACGGAAAATGACAATCGATACACCGGCCACTGCCAGAAAAATAAGGATCGTATCACAGATCCCCGCTGTCAAAACAGCCGGTAGGGCACGGGTGAATTTTTTGTGAGTGGCTCCTTGATTAAATACAAAAACATTTTGTACGCCTAAAGGTAAAATTAAGCCAAAAGCGAGTATGAATCCGTGAAGAAATGATGTCATCATGTTCCCTCCATTCTTATTTAGCATAACGGAAAATAACTAATTTGTATCCGACCAATTGGATGGAAATGATCCCAACCTTTTTTGTACAATGAAAGAAAAGAATGGAGCTAGCAAAATGTCAGGGATGGATTGGAAACCACAAAAATCATCATTGCCCCTATATCTTCAAATTTATCATTATATC
>NZ_BCUZ01000162.1 GCF_001591485.1 Neobacillus fumarioli NBRC 102428
GGTTAATATAATGTTTATTTTAATTTAATAAATACTAGTTGTTTTCAGTGTACCATGATTTTATTGCATTTTTAATTAAGAATAAAATGTTGGAAGGATAGATTTTGCGTATGGAAAAGCACAAATCACTTACGAAGGAATATGCAAGAGGATTTTTTTCAAAAGTTCCGGAAATAACAGTTTACTTCTGGATTACTAAAGTGCTCACTACCGGAATGGGGGAGGTATTCTCTGATTATCTGGTGAAAACGATCAATCCATTCATTGCGGTGGCTCTTGGCGGGCTTGGATTGGTTGTCTCTTTAGCATTGCAGTTTCTGGCCCGGCGTTACGTAGCATGGATCTATTGGTTAGTTGTTGTTATGGTTAGTATATTTGGTACTATGGCTGCAGATATTATACATGTTGTTTTAGGCATCCCGTATCTTGCATCAACGATATTTTTTGTGGTTGCACTTGGTGTTATTTTGGGAATTTGGTACGCGTTTGAGAGGACCCTTTCCATTCACAGTATTTATACGGTTCGCCGGGAGATTTTTTATTGGTGCACTGTATTTGGAACGTTTGCTCTCGGAACTGCTGCGGGAGATATGACTGCCTCCACACTGAACCTGGGGTATTTCTCTTCAGGAGTGTTGTTTGCCGTTTTGCTGGCGGTTCCAGCTGTAGGTTTTTGGTTGTTTGGTTTAAACGAGGTCTTGGCTTTCTGGTTTGCCTATATCATGACCCGCCCGGTAGGGGCTTCATTTTCAGACTGGATTTCAATCCCAGGCAGCCGCGGCGGAGTAGGGCTTGGTGAAGGGATGGTCAGCCTTATTTTAACAATCATGATTATTCTCCTTGTAGGTTACTTAACCGTAACTCGTAAAGATATAAAAGATGATCGTGTGACGCAAATGCGTTTGGAAGCATAAATATTATTAAAGGTGTATAAAAAGGCCGTCCCTATCAAATTGACTGATGGGGCCGGCCTTTACTGCTATTTTAAAAATTTCTTAGCTAGTGCCGCAATATCCGGAGTTCCAAGTCCCGTGGCTTGGTTATAAACAGTTCCAGGAGTTCCCGTATAGAAACCATTATCGTTTGTAGCACCCGTTGTATTTAATGGATGAAATGGTGAATCTTCTTGCAGGGCAAAACGATAAATTTGCGTATTCCAAAAACCGACTTGGGTGTGGTCAGCGCTATTAATTAATGCGGAAAGTCCACATAATTGTGGAGCAACAAAGGAAGTTCCTCCATAAGTGGCAGAGCTAAAATTCGAACCTGGTTTGGCTGGATCGCTGAACCATACTTGATATCCAGTATATGGATCAGCATTCATCGCTAGGTCAGGCAAGTTTCTTCCTTTTCCAGTTCCGGTTATAATGGTTGGTGCTGTATCTCGGGTTAAGGAGGACTGATCACTATTCGGTGTCCATTGTTTTACCGCAGTAAATCTATTCACTCCTGGTACTCCAAGCTGGTAATTAGGGGTCGCAAAGAATTGGCTGAAGCCTCCGCCACCGCCAGCAAGGTATCTGTCACCCCAGCCAGAAGGATTGTTTAACCCACGAGCATCAAAATATTGGTAAAGATAATCCCAGCCCCATGCCCGTTCTTGGTTATTGCTTATATCCATATTGTAAGTACTATTGTGGAAGTGGAATGGTAATGTTGTCCCGCCAGCTGCTGTAACAAAAGGACTGTCCGCTGGATTATCAACGGATAGGGATGCGGCGTTTGGAATGCCCGAGCTCAGCCCGAACTCCCTTGCAGCATCATAAGCTCCTTCGTCACCAGCTGCAGCAAACATGGATATCCCTTGGGCTGCCGCCTGCATAAACAACTGGTTAAATACCTCGGCGTATTCTGGTGTTTCCTGTTGCTGCTGGACGAAATAATTGATTGCTGGTTCACTTTCACCCCAGCTGACAGAGATTTGCTGGGCTTTATTTTCATTGATTGCCTGTGCAAACGCATTCGTAAAACCTGTGTCCGAATTAGGACCAATGTACACATTAATATCGGCCTGCGGGGCTAAAGCGCCTGATTGCTCGACATCAAGAGTAGTCTCATCATAGCCATCCCAGCCGGAACCGCCATCAACATCTGTTTTGGTAATACGGTTTGGTTTGACGTTAATTCCTGCACCCTGCCAGAATGAATAGGCATCTTCAGGATTAAATTCAGCAAGGGTAACAATCCCTATAGTTTGTCCTGCGCCATTTGCACCTTTGTCAAATAGCGGCTGGACATTATATCGTTTGATTAAATCCGACGGTATGAGACTGAGCGGCCCTGTTGGAGTAGTTCCATTATCTGTTAAAGGAGCAGGCTGCTTGACTGCACGCGATGATAAGTTTGAATAGTTGCTTAACCCTAAAATACAAAGAATATCTTTTCCAAAACTTGCTGGTAATTTTGGGGTATCTTTTGTTCCGTGGAAAGTTTTCCCTTTGTATTTTTCCCTCTTTAAGGTAATGGAGAATGCCTTATTAAATTGGTCTGCTGTTCCAGTTGCCGTTATAATCAAATTGTTTGGATATACTTTTGTTTGGATCCCAAATGAATTTAGGTAGTTCGTTGCTTGTTTAATTAATTCCGGGTTTACTCCGTAACTTTTGCTAAATTGATCAACGGAAAGGTAGTGGCGGTAGGTTTTATTACCCGGTGTTGTTGAATCAGTAATAAATCTGGTGAGTTTTTCCTTGTTTTTAATTTTCATGACAATATCAACAGTTACTGGTGTATCACCCGGCAGGTCGCCAAACACACTTGCATTTTGTAAAACTTGCTGATTTACTCCTTGTTGAACTGCTACTTTCTGTGTTTCCGCTGCATTTGTTAGTGAAGGTCCGGCTGTAAGTAAAATCATCGAAGAAATCGTGGATACGGCAGAGAGTTTTTTCCAAAAGTTTTTCACCCATTTCCCTTCTTTCTAATTCAATTAGGATTACGAAGTACTTGTACAAAACCAATTATGTTATATAAATGAAAAAATGACAATAAATAATATTCTGTATTTTTTGACCGCATTTTTCTTGGTTTTCTAACAAACTATTATTTGAAATCAAGTTATCGGACATGTATAGATTTAATAAGGCCTACCCCATACTAAGAAATCTTCTAATAATCAGTATTTAACGGGGTTAATAAAATGAAAGCATATTTTCAATATCATTCTAAACTTGCCTTATTTCGCCCATTTTCACTCGATCATCTTATCACGCTCGCCATTCTATTTATTCTCTGTGTTTTCCCTTTTGTTTTTAAAAATAAGTGGAAGGAGGAGGGGAAACGCAAAGTTTTTCGTATTACTATGGCAGTGATCATCTTGGTCGATAATGTTTTGTATCATGTTTGGCTAGTATATGAGCATGCTTGGTTAGTAAAGACGGCATTGCCGCTTCATCTAAGTGATCTTGCCGCTCTTCTTGCTGTTGTGATGCTTCTTTCAAAAAGTAATCGAATTTTTCAATTTATGTATTTCGCGGGGTTGGGAAGCGCCATCCAGGCTATATTGACACCGGATCTTCAACATTTTTCGTTCCCGCACTTTCTTTATTTTCAATCCTTTATTTCTCATGGAGGGGTAGTACTGGCTTGTTTGTTTATGGTCGCAGCTTTCAATTATCGACCGACTTTTCGTTCTATGTGGGTAACCATTCTGATCGTTAATCTATACGGGATTTTTGTCTTTGTGATTAATAAATGGCTGGATTCAAACTATTTGTATATTATGAAAAAAGCAGGAATGAATAGCATTTTAAATTACCTTGGATCATGGCCGTGGTATCTTATCTCAATGGAGATCGTGATGATTTTTAGTTTTTATATTCTATATAGTCCATTTTGGATCAAAAAGAACGCTTAGTTAAAAGCGTTTTTTTGCAGTTAAAGAATGGTCTTAAATAATTGAATTATCTGGATAATTAAGTATGTGATATAAATCACATACTTAATTTTATTTATTTATTAAAATCACGATATAAAGATTGTTTACTCAAAAGGGAGTGTTTTATAATGCTAGATCAAATGACCATTGATATTGTTAAATCAACAGTACCTGTATTGGAGGAACACGGTGAAGCCATTACTACTCGATTTTATCAATTAATGTTTGGCAACCATCCTGAATTATTAAATATTTTTAACCATGCAAACCAAAAACAGAGAAGACAGCAAAAGGCCCTTGCAGGAGCTGTTTATGCAGCAGCAAAGTATATTGACAACCTTGAAGCCATTCTTCCGGTGGTTAAACAAATCGGCCACAAACATCGAAGCCTTGGTATTAAGCCGGAACAGTATCCAATCGTCGGAAAACATCTTATTTTAGCAATTAAGGATGTCCTTGGAGATGCGGCTACCGATGAAGTGATTGAGGCATGGAAAAAGGCATATAACGAAATCGCCAATGTGTTTATCAATGTAGAGGCTGAAATGTATAAAGAAGCGGCCAGCCAGCCTGGCGGATGGGGAGGATTCCGCAGCTTTGTAGTCGATCGTAAGGTGAAAGAAAGTGACGTGATCACTTCCTTCTATTTAAAACCAGAAGATGGAAAAGAACTAGCGACTTTCCTTCCCGGGCAATATATTAGTATTAAACTAGAAATAGCTGGGGAGAAATATACGCATATCCGTCAATATAGTTTATCGGATGCCCCCGGAAAAGACTATTACCGTATAAGCGTAAAGCGGGAAGCTGGCACATCCAATCCCGATGGAAAGGTTTCTAATTATCTTCATGATGAAGTGAAAGAAGGAGATATACTCCTCGTAAGTGCACCAGCAGGAGACTTTGTACTAGATACGAATCTTGACACTCCTATTGTGTTATTAAGCGGTGGTGTTGGCTTGACTCCGATGGTTAGTATGTTAAAAACAGTGGCAGATGTCCAGCCTGAACGAAATGTTATCTTTATTCACGCAGCCGTAAATGGAAGTGTACATGCTTTAAGGGAAGAGGTAGAAGCGTTGACAACGCGTGAAAATATAACTGCCTATGTATTTTATGATTCACCAACTGACGAAGACCGTCTTACTAATCGATTTGACGTAGAAGGCTATGTTACAAAGGAATGGCTTGAAAAAAATGTACCTGTTGAGAATGCAGACTTTTATTTCTGTGGACCAATTCCATTTATGAGAGCCATAAACCGAGCCTTAAAAGATTTGGGTGTAGATGAGAACCGCATTCATTTCGAATTTTTTGGACCAGCAGACAGTCTGGAAGAGCCTGAGCAAAGAGAATTGGTTACTGTTTAAAATTGCGGAGTAAGTTTTTTGTAATACATCAATATATTGTGATAAGGGG
>NZ_BCUZ01000163.1 GCF_001591485.1 Neobacillus fumarioli NBRC 102428
ATAAATCCCGAATCGCCTCGGTTTTATGAGATTAGGTCGATAAGAATCTTTCATAAATCCCGGAGCAATTCGGTTTTCGCAGCCTCGATCGATATGACTGTTCTAATTGCCCGAACCAATTTGTTTACTACTTCTTCTGTCGTTAAGAATGTTTCAAGATGTCACTCAGAATCCATTTCTTTTATATTCGGTCATTAAGTAGTATTCTAGAAAAACTTTATAGCATTACGGCATGAACCGAATTCAATTAAACGTTTAATTAACTGACAAATTTTTCAGCATTGATTCGAAAAAACATTGTAGCATCGCGCTTAAAACTGAATTCAATCAAACGTTTAGTTAACCAACAAAATTTTTAACAGCCATTTCCAAGAAACCGCTTAGCGGTGGTGCATAAACCCGATTTTAACCAATCGTTTGTTTAAACAAACTCCCCTGCTGATAAAAGCAGGGGAGTACTCAACAAGTTAGTTCACTTGTTTCTGCTGCTGCATGACTCTTTGATGGGATGGCAGGAACAAGGTAGCGACTAGGGAAGCTACCGCAACGATAAAAATGACCATGAAAATTTGATGAATGGCGTGTGCGAGCGCCTGATCCACAAATTGCCTCATTGCAGGCGGAATTTTTGCCAGACCGCCGCCGCTCGACTGAAGGAAATGGCTGATATTCCCAGCATGTTGACCGGCATTGGCTGGCATGTGGGCTTTTGCATAGTTGGTAACGGAAGTGTTGAACATGCTGCCTAAAATGGTAATACCAATCGTTTGCCCGAGAGAACGGACGAATGAGTTGGAAGCCGTTGCGGCTCCGCGCATTTGCCAGCCGACTGCGGATTGAATTAAAACCGTTGTCGGAGTCATCGCATAGCCCATGCCAAACCCAATGACGATCATTAGACCAACAAAGTACCAGTATGGTGAATTCAGTTGAACTGCCAATGTCCAGCAAGTCCCCAGCGATACAAGAATCACGCCAATCAATGCAGTCAGCTTTGAGCCGATTTTGTACATATATCTTCCGGCAAAAGTCGAAGCGAGCGGCCATGCGAAAGACATCGGCATTAAGGTGAGACCCGAACTCGTGGCACTATGATTAAGGATCGTTTGAATCCACATTGGCAAATAGACATTTACCCCGATCAGCACGAAACTAATGAAAAACCCGATGATATTTGCTACGGCAATGACAGGATTTTTAAATAAGGAAAGCGGCAGCGTCGGTTCTTCCACTTTCGTTTCAATCCAAAGAAACAAGACAATGCCAACAGCTGCAAGAACAAATAAAGAAATAATCGTTGAACTTCCCCACGGATACGTGGTGCCCCCATTTAGCAGGGCATATAATAGTGAGGAAATCGCCGCTGTAAAAACAAGAGCGCCCCAGTAGTCGATTTTCTTCGACTTACGCTCAAAACTTTCATGCAAGAACATAAACACAAGAATGAGGGAAATGGCGCCGACCGGTACGTTTATGTAAAAAATCCACCGCCATGAGAAATGGTCGACAAACATGCCGCCGACAAGCGGTCCAAGAAGACCGGCAATTCCCCAGACGCCACTGAAAACCCCTTGCATACGTGCGCGCTGCTCTCCTGGGAAAATATCGCCAATAATCGTAAACGTAATGGGCATAACAGCACCGGCACCGATTCCCTGAAACGCGCGGAACCAGATTAATTGCTCCATAGTTTGTGACATCCCTGATAAAACAGAACCAAGCACAAACAACACAACACCGATACTGAAAATCACCTTGCGGCCAAAGAGGTCGGCTAATTTTCCATAAATGGGCGTTGTGACGCTTGTTGTCAATGTATAAATGGCGAATACCCAGCTATAAAGACTTAATCCTTGCAATTCGCGGACGATGTGAGGCATGGCCGTACTGACAACCGTGACATCAATCGCCGTTAGGAAAGTGGCGACCATCATCGCGATGGTTACCATTGTGCGGTTGGTTTGCTGACTCAATTTTTCCGCTCCTTTCATTTCCATATATGCTAACTTGAATATAATCCATTTTTCCATGTCTGTCACGCAGCAAAAAAACAACTTGTCACAGATTGTTTGAAATGTATACAATTGGATATGGATACATAGTTTTCATATATAAAGGGGGAGATTGAGTGAAATATTCGAAATATGTCTTGGGCGTGGTGTTTGTGATGGTGGTCATCATTTTGGTGTTTTCCTCTGTGACAACTGTTTCCTCAGGATACCGTGGCGTACTTTTACAAATGGGGGCTGTTAAGCCGGCGATTCTGTCGGAAGGGCTTCATTTTAAAGTGCCGTTTATTCAAACAGTCCAACCGATTGAAGTCCGCGTGCAAAAGGAAGAAAACTCGCAAACGGCCGCATCAAAAGACATGCAGAACGTCACAACCAAAGTGGCCGTTAACTATTCTGTTGATCCTAATGCCGTGAATAAATTATATCAAGAAATCGGGCTCGATTATCGTTCGCGCATTGTCGACCCGGCGATTGCGGAGTCACTGAAAGCCGTCACGGCACAATATACCGCAGAAGAACTGATTTCCAAGCGCCCGGAAGTATCAGCTCAAGTGAAAGAAATGCTTTCGAAAAAATTATCCAAGTATTATATGAAACTCGAAGATATTAATATTAAAGAATTTGCCTTTAGCGATGAATTCAATAAAGCAATTGAAGCAAAACAAACAGCGGAACAAAACGCATTGAAGGCACAGCGGGATTTGGAAAGAATCAAAATTGAAGCCCAGCAACAAATCACACAGGCCGAAGCGGAAGCCCAAGCCTTAAAACTGAAAAAGCAGGAAGTCACCCCGGAACTCATTCAATTAAAACAAATTGAAGTCCAGGAAAAAGCATTAGAAAAATGGGACGGCAAGCTACCAAGCGTAACCGGGGGTGCTACACCGTTTATTGATTTTAATGCCGTGAAGAAGTAATTTTATAAAACTGGAAAAGCCGCCTCCTTGATCGGGTTGGCGGCTTCATTATTTTTCAAAATAATGAATGAAAAAGTTTCATTAAATTATCAGTGGGATAGAATTCCTTTTATGGTGTTTATATGAAAGATAACCAAGAAACGCCGGAGCGGAAAAGAGAGAGATTAAGACAACAAGAATTGAAAAGCAACCCAACGGGTAATATGAACGATGCTTATAATAGAACAAACAGTGGAAATCTTGCTGATTTAGTTGGCAGCTTAGGTTGGAAAGGTATGAGGGTTCTTATTCTTGTAATAGTTATTGCTTTTATTATTATATCACTCTACTTTAAGTAACAGAGTGCCTTTCATCATCTTGGGCAAATGAAGGTGATTGGCACACTTCAAGGCTTATCGGATGCCGCTGGTCAGAATACAGAGTAGAAATAAATCAATGATTTTCCAACTTTTTCAAACGAAAATAGCCCCTCTCAAAAAAGAAGGGCTTTAATCATATGGGCGATAGTTTTTTCGGAGTTCCTCCAATTCCTTTTTCTTTTCTTCAACATCGCTTCGTAAAAATAAACTGATTCCGGCCAGTTTTTTCACTGGAACAAGCTTGGCGTTCGAAACCATTTGGTTTAATCGTGCCCGGCTATACCAAGAATCTCCTGAGTTTCAGAGGAAGTAAGGACTTCATTTTGAACGAAGTCCTCTACCTCTTTACGATAGTTCAAATGGTACTGCATGTCATTTCCTCCATACGTCTTTAATGATTACCCTAAAAGGGTAGCACAGTGATCATCAATAAAATATTCGTGAACAAATTACAGAAGACACCTTCTCAACTCTTTCTATTTTAATTTTACCGAGAATTCATATTATCTGACAATAAAATTGTCGCGTACTTTATGCTGTATTTTTCAATTAGAGTAATGGAAAACATAAAGTTCAAAAAATAAATGAAATTATGGTATCATTTAGTATAGGCTCCTCCCAATTAGAGGGAAGAGCCTATTTTAGGTTATACAAGGAGTAAATTTATGCAAAGCCCTAACATGACTTTAGCTATATTATTGACTAATCTTTTTATTGTCTTTTTGGGAATTGGCCTTGTTATTCCGGTTACTCCTGAGATTATGGATGAGCTGCATATATCTGGGGCTGTTGTCGGCTATATGGTTGCTTTTTTTGCTTTTACCCAGTTAATTGTGTCACCGATTGCCGGCAGTTGGGTAGACCAATTTGGGCGAAAAAGAATGATTTTGGTCGGTTTAGTAATTTTTGCCCTTTCAGAGTTTATATTCGGAATCGGACAAAAAGTAGAGATGCTTTTTCTTTCCCGCATGCTTGGCGGAGTCAGTGCAGCATTCATTATGCCGGCTGTCACAGCATTTATCGCTGATATTACAACGTTGGAACAGCGGCCTAAAGCACTCGGGTATATGTCGGCAGCTATTTCCACAGGTTTTATTATAGGTCCTGGTTTTGGCGGTTTTTTAGGAGAGATTAATCCCAGATTGCCATTCTTCTTTGCAGCTGCTCTAGCATTCATCACAGCTATTATAGCGATCGCCGTCCTGCATGAGCCGGATCGAAAACTTGAAAAAGAACAAATCATTGAGCCAAAAACAGGGATAAAACGCATTTTTGTACCGATGTATTTGATCTCTTTTATCATTATTTTCATTTCTACATTCGGATTGGCGTGCTTTGAATCATTGTTTTCTTTATTTGTCGATCATAAATTCGGGTTTTTGCCGAAGGATATTGCCATTGTGATCACAGGGGGAGGCATCTTGGGCGCAGTTTTCCAAGTTGGTTTATTTGACCGTCTGACGAAATGGCTGGGGGAAATTCGTTTAATTCTTTATTGCCTCATTCTCTCAGCCGTCCTCGTTTTTTTCATAACCATCGTGAACACCTATTGGACGATTTTATTGGTGACCGTCACCGTGTTTGTTGGATTTGACTTGATACGACCGGCTGTTACCACGTATTTATCCAAAATTGCCGGAAATGAACAAGGCTTTGTCAGCGGCATGAACTCGATGTTCACAAGTATTGGCAATGTCATTGGACCGATGATAGGAGGGATTTTATTTGACATTGATTTAAACTATCCCTTTTATTTTTCAACGATTCTTTTGGCAGTTGGAATTGCCGTTACGTTTGCCTGGAAAGGGAGGGAGTATCGGACAACTTAAGACAGAAGCGTATTCTATGAGAATACGCTTTTTTAACCGATATTTCATCGTTCGAAATTGATTTAATTTCCAAATGCGTGGTCTAACCCCACCGTCTTTAGACGGTATCAGCTTTTAGCCTTATTCTCGTATGTCCATACTTAGGTAGTGT
>NZ_BCUZ01000164.1 GCF_001591485.1 Neobacillus fumarioli NBRC 102428
ACACTACCAAATCATACTATATTTTAATGTTCATGTGTGTGAAACTTTGAACGCATGAAGATATTTTTTGCTTTATTGCCGATATTCTGGGAATACGGTACACTAATTCTAGTAATTGAGGTGAAAATAATGATTTTATTGCAAGTGAACCAACTTGAAAAATATTATGGTGCTGACCTTATTTTATCGAATATAAAACTAGAATTACAATCAAGAGACCGTGTTGCCCTTGTTGGGCGAAATGGCGCAGGTAAATCCACTTTGCTGAAAATTATTGCCGGCGAACTCGGATATGACGGCGGAGAAATTATTAAACCAAAGGATGTAACAATCGGCTATTTAGCGCAAAATACCGGGCTGGAATCAGATTTATCCATTTGGGAAGAAATGCTCAGTGTGTTCGAACATTTAAGAACTATGGAATCATCCTTACGCCGACTGGAAGAGCAAATGGCTGACCCAAACGTCTTCAATGACCAAAACCGATATGAACGAGTTTTAAAAGAATATGACGAGCTGCAAGTGAAATTTAAAGAACTGGGCGGTTATCAATTTGAAGCCGATATTCGCTCAGTCCTTCATGGATTAAACTTCCCGGACCCTGAAGTATCGATTTCCAGTCTCAGTGGTGGGCAAAAAACACGGTTAGCATTAGGGAAACTGCTGTTAACGAAACCTGATATTTTAATTTTGGACGAGCCGACGAACCATCTTGATATTGAAACCCTTACATGGCTCGAACAATATTTACAAAGCTATGACGGAGCGATTTTGATTGTTTCCCATGACCGCTATTTTTTGGATAAAGTCGTTACACAAGTCTATGAACTATCCCGTAAACAAATGCAGAGATTTGTAGGGAACTATAGTGCTTACCTAGAGCAAAAATCGGCCAATTATGAACGCGATATGAAGCTGTATGAAAAGCAGCAGCAGGAAATTGCCGACCTGCAGGACTTTATCCAGCGGAATTTGGCACGTGCTTCTACTACTAAACGGGCGCAAAGCCGAAGAAAAAAGCTGGAGAAAATGGAGATCATGGACCGCCCGTTAGGAGATGAAAAGTCGGCTTCCTTTTCATTTGAAATTGAAAAACAAAGTGGAAATGATGTATTGACTATTGACTCTCTTGCAGTTGGTTATGATGGTGAGACTATTTCAAAAGATATCTCCTTCCGTGTTCAACGAGGTGAGAGCATCGCTCTTGTCGGTCCAAATGGAATCGGAAAATCGACACTGCTAAAAACGATTATCAAAAAACTTCCTCCCCTATCCGGCACGATTTCTTACGGCACGAATCTGTCGATTGGTTATTACGATCAGGAGCAGGCCAACTTAACCTCGAATAAGCGGGTATTAAATGAACTTTGGGATGATTATCCTCTCAAACCAGAGAAAGAAATCCGAACAGTGCTTGGAAATTTCCTATTTTCTGGTGATGATGTCCTAAAAATCGTTTCATCCTTAAGCGGCGGTGAGAAAGCCCGCTTATCCTTGGCAAAGCTGATGCTGAAAAAAGCAAATGTACTAATTCTCGATGAACCGACCAACCATTTGGACCTTGATAGCAAAGAAGTGCTGGAAAATGCCTTAATTGATTATCCGGGTACACTGTTATTCGTTTCTCACGACCGTTATTTCATTAACCGCATCGCGACAAAGGTGGTAGAGTTAAGTCAAAATGGCAGCACTGAATATCTTGGCGACTATGATTATTATGTAGAGAAGAAGCTGGAACAGGAGGAGCTTGCCAAGCTGGCTCAAGAAGAAGCCGGGAAACAAATGAGTAAAACAGAAACTTCGGACAAAAAGAGTTATCAACAGGATAAAGAAAGCAAAAAACTGGAGCGCCAGCGAAAACGGAAGTTGGAAGAAATCGAACAGCGGATTGAAGAATTAGAGAACCAGATTCAATATTACGAGCAGCAATTATGTGAGCCAGAAATTTTTCAAGACCACGAAAAAGTAATGGACATTACCATTCACAATGAACAAGCAAAGTCTGAATTGGAGCAGCTAATGGAAGAATGGGCCGAATTAGCTGAATAACTGTGGAAAACCGGGCGTCACCCGGTTTTTATTTTGTAGATATCCCCAAAAACATTCCACTTTTCCACAATGTTATTCACAGTTTGTTCATTAGAAGTTAAATGATTTTTAAACTTTTCCACATTACCAACAGCAAACAACATTTTTATCCACATTATCAACAAGGGTATTCCAATTTATCCACAAGATATTGATGTAATTCTCCTGATAATTCAAAAAAATATCCACATCCCAGTTCATATACCTTTTCTATTCAGATCATTTTTTAAACAAACGTTTGTTTAATTTCTAAAAAAAATCCTTCCTGCTATGTGGAAGGATTATGCATTAAAAATTTCAATATCCAGCCCTGGATTGGCGTTTAATGAAATATCTGCTCTGACTCCCTTTTCAAACAAGACACTTCCCGCTGCCGCGATCATAGCAGCATTATCGGTACATAAAGATAACGGCGGTATGACTAAATCAACCTCTTCAATTTCAGAGAAAGCCGTTTCTAAAGCACTTCTAAGCCCTTTATTAGCAGCTACCCCGCCGGCAACAATTACTTGTTTCACTCTATATTCCTCAGCAGCTTTTACCGTTTTTGTCACTAATACTTCAACCACACTGTCCTGAAAACTCGCTGCAAGATCCTCGGGTTTAATCGTCTGACCGCGCTGCTGGGCATTATGCACGGTATTGATCACAGCCGATTTTAATCCGCTGAAACTGAAATCGTAAGATCCTTCTTCAAGCCATGCCCGCGGCAGATCAATTACTGGACTGCCTTCATGGGCTAATCGGTCAATATGTGGGCCGCCTGGATACGGCATATGTAATACCCTTGCAACCTTGTCATAAGCTTCCCCTGCTGCGTCATCCCTCGTTTCACCAATTACCTCAAAATGCCCCTGTTCTTTCATATACACAAGCTCTGTATGCCCTCCTGACACTACTAATGCCAATAATGGAAATTTCAACTCTGTTACCAGCCTGTTCGCATAAATATGGCCAGCAATATGATGGACGGGCACAAGCGGTTTATTATGAGCAAAAGCCAGCGCCTTCGCTGCATTTACTCCAATTAACAGAGCTCCTACTAATCCGGGGCCTTCAGTTACTGCGATCGCATCAATATCAGCCATGGTCATATTGGCCTGTTGCAAAACCTCTTCCAAGACAATCGTTATTTGTTCGACATGATGGCGCGAGGCAATTTCCGGAACCACTCCGCCAAACCGTTTATGGCTCTCAATTTGGGAGGCTACAACGTTTGCGGCAATTTCACAACCATTGATCACAATTGCTGCAGCAGTTTCGTCACAGCTTGTTTCAATTCCTAATATCACTTGATCTTTTTTCATAAATTCACCCACATTACTAAAGCATCTTCTAAATTATCTGAGTAATAATTTTTCCGAATACCCCCATTTTGAAATCCCATTTTCCGATATAGAGATTGAGCAATATAATTTGATACCCTTACCTCAAGTGTCATTCTCTTTGCCCCCATCTCTCTAGAAACACTCATCAGCTTACGCATCATCGCTTCTCCAAGTTTCCTACCTCTATACGCAGGGAGGATCGCTACATTGGTCACATGGGCCTCATCGACCACGATCCATACTCCACAGTAACCAATAATCCGTTCCTCATGTTCAAGGACTATATAAACAGCGAACTTATTATTGTGTATTTCATTGTAAAAGGCTTCCCTGCTCCAAGGCAATGTAAAGGAAGCATGCTCTACCTCCAATACCTGGTCAATATCCTCTTCCCTCATATAACGAAAAGCATATGTATCTGTCATAATCTAATTCCTATCTATTGAAAGTTTTTTGCTTGTTTCTCCAGCCATTTCGCTTCCGCTTCAGCCAAACGGATATAATTCGGTACAAACGTGTGGACATCTTCCCCTTGTTTATCTTTTCCCAACATTGCAAGTTCCGAAGGACGGGGATTTTGCTCCGTCACACCTGCAAAAATAGCCCGGGAACCTAGCCGTTCTCCTATAACGTCACGATGAATGGAAAGATCATTGCCAACAAATAATATAGGCTTATCCATTTCAGTCAATTGTTCCGCCCAATCCACAGCCATTGCGACTTGATCTCTCTTTGTCGTCTCAAGTTTCCCATGAACATATTGATACAAACCCGTATAGATTTGTCCTCTTCTGGCATCAAATAACGGGGATATGTATCCCTCAAAATAGCGGCCGGCACCAGCTGCCAATATTTCAAGGCTGGAAACCCCAACAAGCGGAATATTCAGTGTCCATGCCAACGTCTTAGCAATTGTCACACCAATTCGAACCCCAGTATAAGAGCCTGGTCCCTTTGCTACGACAATTTTCGTTAAATCTGCAGGCACTCTTTCACAATCTTGCATTAATGCTTGAATCGCCGGCATGATACGAATAGAATGGTTCTTTTTTAAATTGGTAATATACTCTCCAATTACCTGGTCATTTTCTAAAAGCGCAACTCCTAATGGATGGTTAGAAGTATCGATCGCTAATATCGTCATTTAAAAATCTCCTTACATAATTGCTCATATCTTCGACCTTTCGGCACTAGAACAATTTTCCGATGATCTTGTTCTTCATGATAAAGATAAATAGTTAAAATCTGCTCCGGCAGCTGTTCCTCAATGAGGTGAGCCCATTCTACTACCGTGACACCATCCCCTTCAAAATATTCATCAAAACCAAGGTCTTCATAAGAATCTTCTACTCGGTAAACGTCCATGTGATATAATGGTAGCTTTCCTTGATACTCTTTAATAATCGTAAATGTAGGACTGTTTACGGTTTTCTTTATTTCCAACCCCTTGGCTAAACCTTTGGTAAACGTCGTTTTCCCAGCCCCTAGATCTCCTTCAAGGGCAATCACATCTCCCGGCTGTAAAAATTGGGCCAGTTTTTCAGCAAAGCGGAAAGTTTCCTCCGAACTTCCAGTCAATATTTCAAATTGATTCATTCCATCACCTTTATACTATTACTTTCCATATCTCCATTTTACCTTATTTATGTGCAAAAAAAACCTTAGGATGACTCCTAAGGATCTTTTATTTAATATGTAATTGAATAGGAAAAATAAAAAAAGACGAAACATTGTTTCATACTTATTTTAATATTTTATAAAG
>NZ_BCUZ01000165.1 GCF_001591485.1 Neobacillus fumarioli NBRC 102428
GTGTCCTTCATCCGGTGTATGAAAGACAAAACTCAGGTGAATGGGTGGGGGAAATGCCCTTCATCAAGGGTATGAAAGACAAAACCCAGTTGAATGTGTGAGGGAAGTGTCCTTCATCCGGTGTATGAGAGACAAAACTCGGGTGAATGGGTGGGGGAAATGTCCTTCATCAAGGATATGAAAGACAAAACCCAGGTGAGTGCAAAGAGGAATGTCCTTCACCCGGGTCATGAAACCTAAAACTTGACTGGATCAATCGAAAAAGGACCCTCATCAAGTCAATGAAGGCCAAAACATCCTTTTACGATTCTTATTGAGCAGCTTTTTCCGGCTTATTTTTAAAATCCCGCAAAGCTAAATAAACCATAAAGCCAAGGTCCAGCACGATAATGACGATTGCAGACCATTGTCCCCCTGTTAAATTACCGTAACGCGGGGAGTCCCCTCGGAAATATTCTAAAATGAACCGTTCAAGGAAATATAGGAACACATAGAACGAAACGATCCAGCCTTTCTTCAGCTTGTGTCCTGCGAAGCTTTGGATCATAAATAAAATACAGAATAGGATCATGTTCCCTTGACTTTCCCAAACCTCGGCGGGCCATAATGGCTTACTGCCGTAGTAATTGTAGGCATAAGAATCTTTTGGATAGACGATTCCAAAATTTCCTCCCGTCGGTTTTCCAAAAGCATCTCCATTCATAAAACAGGCAATCCGGCCGATGCCTTGGGCCAGAATGGTGGCAGGCGCTAATAAATCGGCAAATTCCAAAAAACTGATCTTATGGTATCGTGAATAAATGAATAAGGTAATAATCCCGCCTGCAATGGCTCCTTCAATCGAAATGCCCCCTTGCCAGATCGCAAAAATTTGCAGTGGATGCTTGGAATAGGTAGGCCACTGAAAGATAAAGACATGCCAAATACGTGCTCCAATGATCGCTCCTAATACACCATAAATAAGAAAATTTTGCAGGTGCTGATAGTAAATCGTCTTTCTTGTTAAAGCGAGACCAACGCCATAGCCAAGTATGATCGCCAGAAGGGAGATCACAGCATGTGTTTGCACTTCATAGCCGAATAAGTTAAATAAGTCTTTATGCATTTTTCTAAAAACCCCTTCATCATTCTTTTTGTTTTAATAATAGACTGAAAAAATGGAAAGCACAATTTTTTTCAGACTTAAGTCTTAGAAAAAGCTCCATCCAGAGACGATTTTTAACTATTATGTTTTATCGTACAATGTAAATAGCGGAGAACACCATTCTAAAAAGGATCATATCCTGTGGAGTGGAAAAATCCTTTGCAAAGAGGTATAATACAAACTACTCTCTAATTACAAATTTTTATGTTAGGAGAATGATAGATGAAGAAATTAATATTAGCGTTTATGTTGCTGTTATCGCTTGTAGTTCCAAGTATGACGGAAGCAAGAAGCTTTAGCGGCGGGCATAGTTCGATCAGTCATAGCTCATCTTTTAGTACTCATTCGTCCACGGTGAATTCAGGGGGCACTTATCACTCAGGATATAAATCGCCATCAAGTAATGTATCAAGGTCCTCGTCCTATCATAATAATGCACCAGCTCCAGCTCCTAAACGAAGCAGTTTTTGGAGCCATGCTGCCGCATTTGGAGCAGGGACGCTTTTAGGAAGCATGTTTCACCCATTTGGCTACCATAGTTATGGTCACAGTTATGGGTTCTCCTTTATAGGGCTCCTCTTTGATATCCTGATTATTGCGATTATTATTTGGGTGATCAAAAGGATCTTCACTGGAAGACGTTACTAGGGGGCATCATTATGGAAATATTATTTAATGAACAAGATCTAATCGACAGTGTTTGCGTCTATGTTGCGGCAAAAGAATATACGAACCCGGAAAGTGTCGAAGCTGACTTAATGTTTAACCCGTCATTTGGCTTCTCGGCGGAAGCCAATATAAGGGGCAGAATTAGAAATCTGACCGAGCAGGATTTGATTGATGCGGTGGCGGTTTACCTGCGGGATTATCATCACTTTAACCCTGACCATCTGCTCGTGGATTTGCGCTTTGCGGAACGTGAAGGGATCACGGCCTCGATTCAGGTGAGATAAGGCAGCTTGTGTTGATAGATCCGGAATTTGTATGGATATCACTCTTAGGGTCAATGTGGGTACATTGGCCCTATGAAGATTAAAAAACTAGCAGGCAAAACCTAATTTGTGAAAGAATATCTTGCATGATATTCTAATGTACAACTTTAGGTTTTATATTTTTGTACACAAACACAACGACGAACGCAAGCTGAAAAAATCATTCTATTGGTATAAATATAGAACAAGCACGGATTTCCCCGCATTCTTTCACGGATAAAATATTTTCACATAAGATGTGTACAGTAGAGGAAGAAGAAAAGTGCCTTCCGTTATTAATTTAGGTGTTTTAAATGTCAACACGCCGCAGCAAAACGCATCTGTAATAGGTGGTGAGTCTATACTTACAGGGATGGATGCCAACCAGCTTTTGGGGGTACATTTGGCCTGTTTCATATTGTGTCTCCCAATATAGGGAATAATATCGATTCCTTAGACGGTATTGACGGCGTTATTTTTGATCAAGATTTAAAACTGAATTTTGGCGGGAAAATATAAGCTTTTTTACCATTCTTTACTTTGGTTTACCTTAGTTAAGGATGGTTTTTTCTTTAAAAAAGAAAAACCCTTTTTAACTAAAGGGCTTGGTGCTGCTCTCTTCGCTTTTAGGCTCGTGATTGGTTAATGAAGCTGCTGCACGGGCAAAGTTGTTTCGGTCGCCGTGAATGTTGCCTAACCCCTGGTAATGTTTTTTCGTGTTTTTAAAGTTCTCAATAATGTTATTCCCAATACTAAAACAGGATGCTTCGGCGATGCTTCCGATTTTAATCGTGCCAATATGAAAGGTTGGAGACAGAATGGGGGATGCCATGAATTCAGCCTTCCTTCATTTTGTTTTTCATCCAATAATTGTGGGTAAGCTTATTTTCTCTTCCGGAAATGGTTCCGATGACTTCGTTTACTTCTTTTTGGTTTTGGAACTGTTTTAGGGTGTTTGTTTTTCCGATGAACATTCCTGCTGAGGTTTCCATTTTCGTAATGGATATGTTTTCTAATGAAAGTTTCACTCGAGTTCACTCCTTTTTTATTAAACTATTCATGATCTGGGCGATTGACACAAAAACGAAGTCCAAAACATATTGTAACAATATGTTAATGAAGAAATGTGGTGAAGGAATGCTTCAATCATTTGACTTTAAATTTGTCGGAAATATCAATGTTCAGTCTATGGAACGACAAGCTGGTATCTTTATCGGGGAACGAAATAATGCCATTGGCTGGAGTGCTCATGGCAAGGTAAACAATGTCATTGGGGGAGTTGGGGGCAGTTCCAATCTTCTTTATCAAAATATAGCGATTTTAAATGACCCCGATTCTATTGATACACCGATTGACGACAGGGATATCCATATTTCGGTGGACAACCCGGAGGCTGAAAAAACATCAAACTTTACGCTTGAAAGTGTCCATGTGAATACGATGCAGCAAAACAACGTGGTAGCAGTCGGGGAAACGCGGGTCACCGGAATGGATGCTAATGAAAAAGTCAATCAGGCACAGGGAAGAATTGATGGAGACCACAATAAAATTTTATGTAATTTGAATGTGAACCATGATCCGGATCAGATCGACGGCATTATTGAAGATCAAGATGTGAAAATTGCCAATGTCATACAGCGATCATAAGGGGTTATCTGTGAAAACGGTAGCCCTTTTCTGTTTTCGTGAATATGGGCTGTTGTGGTGATTCTTCCATAGCAGCCTCTTTTTTGGCGGTTTCTTTGTCAATAAGTGAGGCTGGCAAATCCTCCGGCCTGCTGATATTCGTTCCGATCAGCAGTTTTCCGCTAAGCTCATCAATTTCAATATTATCCATACGAAAAATAATATTTTCCAGATGGTCAACTTGAACATGTTCAAGGTGAATATTCCCACTAGTCTCTTTTGGCCGCTGTTCCAATAGTTCAATCACTCGGTCTAATTTTTCTAACAGAAGAGAGTTTATTTTTTCATCTTTTTCTTGTGGTTTCTTCTTAAATGAAAAAAAGTTAAACATAAACTCTCCCCCCTCTATATACTTCTTCATTCTTCACTATATGTGGTTAGAACAGTTCTTATTCGGGCTTGAAGTTGGGATGTATTTTGGCGGTAAACCTTGTATGATAGAGTTTAGAAGATGACCTCAAACGGGAGGGATTGCTGTTGAACAAAAAGCGGAAGATCTTTATAGGAAGCTTAACGATGCTATTGATTGCGGCTTTATATATTCTTTTTCATATAACTCCGAATTTGGCATTAAGAACTTATGTGTTCTTTTCCATGGGCCATCCTGTCAGTGCTGTGATCACAGGGATTCGGGATACGGATTACTACACAGATCATGTCATTTATAAAGATATGAAAGAGATGATGGTGAAGGAACATGCCAAGGCTTATACCCTTACGAAACCTCCTAAAGAGGAGAATGTGGAGTTAAGCAACTATGTGGTGAAGAAGGCAGGGTTTTTATATTTTGCAGATTATATAGGATACGATTAAACTCAATAATAAAAAACTCCGCCGGAACAGCATCACTCCGGCGACCTTACCCCATTAAAAATGGAATTCTTGAAAATGCCGCTTTTGCAAACCAGCGAAGAAACGTTAATTGCCAGCCACCGGTTCCAAATCCGGTTTTTATTTTGGTAATACATACTTTACTAGGGCCAATGCTTACTTTGGTTACGTCAGCGCCGGCATTTTCTAGTGCCCTGACGGCTTCAGTGATGTCTTATTGAAAGATAACCCTTATAATTTGAAGTCGGTCGCCTAGCTATATTTGTCATTCGGCTTTATAGATACCCCTTAACACAACGGTGCTCGGCCGTTACGCCTTTCGCTGGGAAAGCTGTGAACGAAAAATGGAGAAAATCCAATAAGAGAGTTGAATTTGTAAAAATTCCTTAAAAATTCCCGCTGGAACAGAACACAGCGGGGAGTTTGTGTTTAGATGAAGGACACTCCTCTTTGCACTCATATGAGTTTTGTCTTTCATCCTGATGATGAAGGACA
>NZ_BCUZ01000166.1 GCF_001591485.1 Neobacillus fumarioli NBRC 102428
ATTTTTTCTTCAACTAAACCATTTATTAGTTCCTTAGAATTTTTAAATCCTAAATATAAACAAAATGTTGCAAGACTTAGACCTATTACTGCAAAAATTAAAAAGCCAATTATTACAGACATACTTATCAACCCATTTATATAATTCAAATGACCGTGAACCTTTTTTGGGAGCCCGCCTGATATATCCACATTATCGGGCCGCAAAATTTTTTAAGAAAATACAATCGTCTTATTCCCGTAAGTCAGTACCCTATCCTCGATATGCCATTTAACGGCACGGGCCAGGACTGTCCGCTCGATATACTTGCCGATTTTTTTCAAATCATCCAGCTGGTCGCGGTGATTGACCCGCTGCACGTCTTGTTCAATAATCGGACCTTCATCCAGCTCGTCTGTGACATAATGGGCCGTGGCGCCAATCAATTTAACGCCGCGTTCATAGGCACGAGCATATGGATTGGCCCCAACAAACGCCGGCAAGAACGAATGATGGATATTAATAATTTGATTAGGAAAGGTTTTTGTAAATTCTGGTGTTAAAATTTGCATATATCTGGCAAGGATGAGGCAATCTGCTTTGTATTTGTTGATCAATTTGATTTGCTCTGCTTCGATTTCCTTTTTATTTTCGGCTTTAACCGGCAAATGGTAAAACGGAATGTTCATTTCTTTTGCAATTTCTTGCAAATCGGGATGATTGCTGATGATGACTACAAACTCGGCATCAAGATGGCCTGCCTTCTGCTGCCAGAGCAATTCTAGCAAACAATGGTCTTCCTTTGAGACAAAAATGGCTGCTCGTTTCTTTCTGCTTGCCTGCTCCATCCGCCAATGGATATTAAACTTTCGCGCTAATTCCTGAAAATCTCCATAGATTTTTTCTCTTTTCTCCTCAAAATCTGCAATATCGGCCTCAATTCTCATAAAAAACATTCCACCAACAGGGTCGGTCGTATGCTGGTCTGATTGAACAATATTGCCCCCATTTTGAAACAAAGTCTGCGACACCGCCGCCACAATTCCGGGCTTGTCCTCGCATGAAATTAAAATCCGTACTCGCTCGCTGTGATTTAGCATGATTCTCCTCCAAAAAACAATTGCTTTTTCGCTAACTCTTACTAGTTTAACTGAAATTTTAAAAAACTCAATAACAAAAAGAAAGACACCCCCAAAAGAGATGCCTCGATTAAATCGTCGCTATAATCATCATTAGAAACATAATGGTGATATAATTCACCGAGTATAAAAAGTTAATGTGCGCCCATTTCATATCGTCTTTTGTAAAAAATCCATAGATGGAGAGTACAAGCCAGCCAATATTAATCACTGTGGCAATAACGACAAAGGTTGTGCCCAGCATGGACAGGAAAAATGGCAGTGGCAAAAGGCTTGCGATATAGACAACCATCAGGCGTTTGGTAATGCCAAAACCGTGCACGACCGGAAGCATCGCAACATTTGCGGCTTTATATTCGCGCCATTTCTTCATGGCAATCGCAAAGGTATGCGGCATTTGAAAAATAAACAAGAGCAGGGCCATAACAATCGGCACGAAATGAAATCCCGGATCAACTGCAGTCCACCCAATTAGCGGAGTAACTGCCCCGGAAATACTGCCCACAACCGTATTCAGTGTATACTTCCGTTTTGTCCACATCGTATACATGATGACATAGGTCACCCAGCCAATTAATCCATAAACAACAGCATCAATGGTCGTAAACGCTAAAAAAATGAATCCGAGAATGGATAAAACAATGCCCAAAGTCAGCACTGCCTTTAATGAAAAATGGCCTGTCACCGTTGGACGGTTTTTCGTGCGGTCCATGATTGTATCAATATCGACATCATACCAGTTATTAATGACTAGCGCTCCGCCCATTACCAATGTACCGCCAAAAAACGTAAAGAAAAACAGATCCAAATTTTCCATAAAGGTTGTACCCGTAAAATATAGCGCCATCCAAAAGCCGGCAAATACTGGCAAGGCATTTGCAATTAGCACCGGCCCTTTAAATAGTAACCGTAAATCGGCAAATAATGAAGAGCTCGCCAGCGCAGAACTCCTGCCAGTCTGTGTAGCAGCCATGCCCTCTTTACTCATTTTATCACCTACTGTAATTAATATAATATCGCAAACTTTTTATCATCGTCCCTATTTTAACAATTACTATATTAACACACAATAAGTGATTTCATCATCCATTGAGTATTAGAAAAAAAAGTCAGCCCCCTTAAGGAGCTGACCCAAACTTTTATCTTTGATATTTAGACAACGTTGTCGTTACATTCCCGGCCTTTCTTTCAGATGGCCGTACCTTTAAACTGGACGCCCAGGTGATTTGCGACTCGTATTTCTGGGATTGTTCCTTACTGACCAAGCTTTGCAAGCGGTCTTTGTTCTTCTCTAGTAAATCTTCTAAGGAAGCAAGCCTTCGGCTCGGGAACGGCAGCCCTGCGAGGATGGTTGTGACGACAGGGTCTGATTCAGTGATATATGTTCCTTCGAATAATTCCAGAGGCTCGCCTACCCTTTCAAAAACGGCCGGCACATTAATGAGTTTTGCCATTCTCTCCGGACCTTCATAAATAAGGCCGGCCCGAATCACTCCTGTTGACTCCACCGGGCAGAAAACAGAATTGGACCAGGATTGATGTATTTTGCTGGCAACATCTGATGTCGTTTTCGCATCGGTAATAACCGAGGATGAAATGATTGTTACGCCTCTTGTGCACAGAATATTTAAAAGGTCTGTTTCATCAAAATTGCCATAAAGGGAACTCTTTTGTGTAATTTGCAGCACATTGCTAATCGCTTCCATTACCTGAGTGTTGGAAGATAGATAGATTTGCTGTTTGCTGGATTGCGGGTTTAATTTCCGCATCTGATCATTATCTACAAGAAATACAGAAGATATCCCTTCTATTTTCGAAATTTCCACAATGCACTCAGCCGCATTGATTCGATTACCGGCTAATACATTCCGGTCAGGAACGATGGCAATCGCCCCGACATTCACTCCGGACAGCTGGTCCAGAAGCAAATCAATCAAGAGCGGACTCATCCCCGAGCCGGTACCGCCGTCGGTAGAAAAAGCCACCAGTAAAAGTTTAATATTTTTAAAAGATTGCTTGACAAAGTCAATCATTTCGCGATAGTTATCATTCACTGCCTTTAAACCGACAGACCGGTTCTGCCCGGCACCGTTATATCCCGGAACAAAGTATTTTCTTTCCACCTTCGTGTTCACTAACCCATCTCGCTGATTTGTATTGATCAATGCGGCTTGAAAGCCTAAGGTTGCAGCAATCTCCGCAATATTGCCGCCTGCCTGACCTACACCCAAAATTCCAATTGATTTCACTTGAATCGCCTCCTTGTCTACTAAGATAATACTCATGTTTTACAAATTTAGACTTGTAAAATTACTTTTTGTTATTTATTCATCCAGGAGATATATACATGAAGTAAAGGAGGTTTTTCCATGATGAGATTTAAAAAATTCAAAAGGCGAGGCCCTTTGCCTTTCAAATATGTTTTCCTGTTATCGTTTTTATTCTTCCTACTTTTTTCCGCTATTGGATTATGGATTGTCAACAAGAATATCACACCCGCCCTAATGACAGTCGCAAGCACACGGGCCCGCCAGTTTGCCTCTGATGCGATCACAGATGCCATTTCGAAAAAAATTACCGATAATATTGATATCAATAAATTAATTATTATTCATAATGCAGATGGCGAAGTCAGCTACAGTTTTAACCCACAGATTTATAATCGGGCCATTGCCGATTCCACCAAAAGAGTGGAACAATATTTAAATTATTTGGAAACTGGAGATATAAGTAAATTGAAGTCATTTACAGGCAGTAAAGACCTTATGTATAGCGATTCGGGTGGCGGCGTCATTTATAAAATTCCAATTGGAGAGGTCACCAACACCGCTATATTTGCGAACATGGGTCCGAAAATCCCTGTCCGCTATGAAATCCTTGGGGATGTCAACTCCGATATTCAAACAGCAGTAAGAGAAACGGGCATTAATAATACGTATCTTGAAGTCAATCTCATAATCAAAATTAAAATGAACGTAATCATTCCCTATCTCGCAAAGGAAACCGATTTAACAAAAGTAATCAAGATTGGCGATTTATTTGTTCAAGGAAAGGTGCCGCAATATTATAATCAATCTGGAAAAAATGGAATCCCCATCGCAGTTCCCAGCAAATCAAATTAATTGGTATAATGACAGAGTAAGAGGAGTGATAGCGTTTGAGTTTAGTGTTAAGAGGCCACCATTTATTATGTGTCCACGGATTTCGCGGCATGGGCTACAGTCCTGAATTTGTGGAAAAAATGAGCGGAATTGTGGAACAAATTCGGGATGAGCAGGCTGACTTTCCGATCACAGTCGTCGCGGCATTGGATGATACGTGCAGCGTATGCCCGAATAAAGGAAAAACAAGCTGCGAAGCTGGTCCGGGTTCCAATGAACATGTGATGACAATGGATCAAAAAGTCATCCATCAGCTCGAATTAATTGACGGCGCCAGTTATAACAAATCCTTTTTGGTCCGGTTAACCGCCGAGAAAGTAAAACCTGATGATTTGGATTACATATGCAAAGGCTGCTCCTGGCTTTCATATGGCGTCTGCAAGGAAGGTATCGCGGATATTCGTGAAAAATATTTGAAAGTTTAGCTTAGCTGCTGTCGGATTCGGTTCGGCAGCTTTTTAATTTCCAAACGATTTACACCGTTGATTTTCAGCAAGTTCCTCACTTAACAGGAAGAATGAGACCGTC
>NZ_BCUZ01000167.1 GCF_001591485.1 Neobacillus fumarioli NBRC 102428
GGGTCCATTATAATGATTCTGAATTATATGCCATCTACATGTTGAAAAAATACCAACGTAAGCGTATTGGAAAACAACTTATGAAATCAGTTGTCGAGCACTTATCGCTACATTACAACTCAATGCTCGTTTGGGTATTGGCTGAAAATGAATCCCTCCATTTTTATGAGGCACTCGGCGGAAAATCGGTCCGCACCAGCAAAATTACAATCGGAAATAAAGAACTTGATGAAATAGCATATGGCTGGTCACACTAAAGAGCTTTATGCCAGCTTACTATAAACTTGAAAAGGGAAGCATGGGGTAAACCCAGCTTCCCTTACTTCCATATACAGCACACTTTAATTCCGCAGTTTCTTCTTTCTAATGAAAAGATCCTAATTGTACATCTGGGATGGACATTTGTTCACGAGTGCTGCCTGACACCACTGATGGTTTATTTATGCCATGGAGGTATTCTTTTCCGGTATATAGCCTTCCGTCCGCGGTTCTGAACATGAGGTGGTTTTCGTTAAATTCCACGGGTGATTCGAGTCCTGCGGCAGCGGCTAAGTTGAATAGTCCTTCTCTTGAGGAAATCACGTAATTGCATACACGATACATTTTTTCTTCTATGACAAGTGCTTTTTCCCGTTTTGGGTCGGTTGTGGCGACCCCGACTGGACATGTGTTTGAGTGACAGGTTTGTGCCATAATACAGCCGACGGAAATCATGAAGGCCCGGGCGGTGTTAATTAAATCGGCACCAAGGCAAAGGGCATAAGCCATTTTATCAGGTGTAATTAATTTCCCTGAGGCGATCAGTTTTACCCGATCCATGATTCCATACCTTTGCAATGTTTCATGGACAATCGGAAGGGCTGTATAAAGCGGCAGTCCAGGTCCATCCGACAGTTATTGATAGGTAGCACCTGTTCCGCCTTCACCGCCGTCAACTGTAATAAAGTCTGGAAACTTTCTATCCTCTGCCATTGCCTTCACTAACGTTTCTACTTCATCCCGGCTGCCTGCAACCATCTTAAATCCAACCGACTTGCCGCCAATTTCCCGCAATTGTTCCATAAAATCCAATAGTCCCTTCGTATCATAGAACTGGCGGAAACGGTTTGGGCTATTAATAGTTTTCCATGGTGTGACATTGCGGATTTCCGCAATTTCGGGTGTGACCTTTTCAGCTTCAATATGCCCTCCGCGTACTTTCGCTCCTTGTGCTAACTTTAACTCAAAGGTTTTAATCTGATATATTTCACTTTTGCGTTTAAATTGCTCCCATGAAAAATCCCCCTCTAATGTTCGATATCCGAACAAACCCGGCCCAATTTGTGCAATAATATCGACATTTCCTTTTAAGTGATACTTGGAAAGTCCGCCTTTACCAGTATTCATCCATGTTCCGCCAGCCATCCCAAGACCCTTGGATAGAGTAGTGATTGCATTTTTCCCTAACGCACCATAGCTCATCGCAGACTGGCCAATTAATCCTTTTATATAAAAAGGCTTTCTGCAAGACTCTTTTCCTATTATAATTTAATCTTGCTCTGCCAGGTAATAAGGGTCCACTTCAACTGATTCCGAATGCTCTTTCCTGCTCACTAGCTTTTCGTTATCAATAACATAAACATTTGTATGAATTTTTGGCTGCTGTTGAACCCGCAAATCTTCCCTTTGCACTGGAAACATCGCATTTCGGATATAAAATCCGCTCTCTTCAAAATTTCGTTCCGAACCAAAGGAAGTAATTCGTTCTTTATACTTCCCTGATTTGACGACACTCTCATACTGGTTACGTGAAAACGGTTTTCCCTCATTATTATTTAAAAATAAATATTGCCTTAATTCCGGCCCGATTTTTTCTACAATGTACCGAATTTTCCCCAACACAGGGTAATTCCGTAAAACGGCATGTTCCATTTGACGGGCATCACGATATAATATCCAAAGATATAAGCCAAACGGAACAAGGATAACCGTTATCATCAAAACAAACATAATCACCATTAAAATTTGTGTCCAACTGATCCGTTCACCATCCCATCTACTATTCTTCAAAGTTATTCATGGGAACAAAGCTGTACCTATAAACCTCAAATTGTATACACTCGGCGTACCCATATATTTAGTAATTAACCTTTCTTTTCATTACTCTAACAAAATAGCTTGTGCTTCTTTTTTTGGTCTTAGTGGAAAAAGGTGAAGAACATAATGATAGTACATTATATTCAGAGCTCGATTTTTTATAATTACTAGAAATTAAATCCGCCATTTGAATGAAAAATGGGGGAATATGGAAAGGGATCGCTAAAATAGATTCGTCTTAAGATAAACTTGCTGGATGCATTGTAGGATTTGGCAGTTTGAAAGGAGTGAAGGCAACAGCAGTTGTAGATAGGGATAAACCGTAGTAGCGCCTAAATATCTATTCTTATTGCGTAGCGATTGCACATATCAATTTTTCCAACCCGCGAGAGGTTCGAATAAGTCATGACGAATCCTATTCAAAAAGCGGCTCGGAGCAATGGCTGATGCTTTATGATGAATTTGTTATGTAAGCCGCCCAAACGAATTTAAAAATTATTCATACAGCAACTTAAGTAATTTTTTACATCGCTGAGCTTTACACGAGTTTACTATAAAAAAGGGAAGCCCGGTTTAAAACCAGCTTCCCTTTCTTCCTTAAGCAGCACGCTTTAATTCAACAGATTCTTCATTTTGATTTTTCTTAAGACCAAGCATAACGATGAAGGAGAGGCAGTACAGAATGGCAAGGTATGTCATGTTCATGGTCATATCGTATTTTTGCAAAATGTAGCCGACCAATAATCATCCATTCTCTTTTCAAGCCTCACAGGACTACGTTAAAAAGAGCGTAACAAAAAGCCCTTATGTCACAGAGGACAAAAGGGCATAAGGTGGTCAAACTTATATCAAGATTACTTGCCCTTTTTAGCCTCTCTGGACCAAATTTAAAGGATTATTTTCATTTCCATCGTAGAATGTTTGCTTTTGGGAATCATCAAATATTGGTAAAAAGTTCACAAAACAGCATTTGCAACGCATACTTTATTTCGTCCATTGTTTTTGGCAAAATATAGTGCCTTATCTGCATCTTCAATGATTTGATCTGCCACGATTGTGGTTTCTTTATAACACGCGACACCAATGGAAACGGTAATGTGAATGGTTTTGTCGGAAAGATGAAAATGATAGGCTTCAACATTCATGCGAATCCGTTCTGCGATTTCGTAAGCTTTATTCAAAGGACAATCTAATAATAATACTGTAAACTCTTCTCCGCCATTTCTGCTGACAATATCAAAAGAGCGGGTAGAATTTTGCAAAATTTCTCCAACTTGTTTCAGCACTTGATCACCATTTGAATGACCGTATTGATCGTTGATTTTCTTAAAGTGATCAATATCAATATAAAGCAATGACAGTTGTTCCTGCCTTTCGTCCACTTTTTTTATTAATGTGTTAAAGATATCATCAAATTTCCGGTAATTGTTCAAGCCTGTTAAGCCATCGAGAGTGGATTCTTTCTTATATTTTTCAAATAACAAGTGAATCGATCTTAAATAGTTAATCATATAGAACGCAATCATTCCACCAAGGTAGGAAATGATCCAATAAACAGGGATAAAATCACTTTTTTTAATAAAAAAGCTAATCACAAAAAAAGATACCAGATTATTCCAAGTAAGACAGAGGATCATCTTAGTATGTTTTGAAAAACTGCTTCTTACTAAAAGGACTACTCCTATCGTGACCAAAAACGATATCAAAGCAGCAACTAAAGAGGATGCATTCATTCCAAATAGAAAATGGCCCAAAATAATGAATGTCATCGATACAAAGGCAGGGATTGTTCCGCCATAAAATGCTAACAGGATGACAGGAATTAGACGCAAATCTACAATGATATTTTCAATATGCATACTGTACTGCATAAGGATATTTCCAAGGAGTCCCCCCAAGATACCAACGGTTAGTTTTTTGGGTATAGATGAATGATGATTTAAGGGACTCTTTTTCGTTAATTGGCTATAAATAAACAGCAGTGTTACCAGAATGGCCAGATTTGCAAACAGTTCTTTAACAATCATTTTTATCACCTTAATTAAGATACCATAATTTGTATAAAAGATTATAGATTTTTTTGGTATTTTAGACCAAAAAATGTTATTGAATTGGAATTGAAAAGATTTGATGTAGTATGCTTGCATCTCTTTTTGAAATAATATGATACCATTTATATGAGAATCTACTTTAAAAAAATGATGGAGGCTTTTGATATGTATAGCTTTAAGAACGATTACAGCGAGGGGGCACATCCCAGAATTTTAAATGCTCTTATAGAATCAAACGATGAGCAGGAAGATGGTTACGGGGAGGATCGTTATACGCAAAAAGCGATAAATTTATTAAAAGAGAGAATGGGACGAACGGACATTGATATTCATCTGTTAACCGGCGGAACGCAAACAAATTTAATCGCAATCTCCGCATTTCTAAAACCACATGAAGCTGCAATTGCAGCTAGTACAGGACATATTGCAACACATGAAACAGGTGCAATTGAAGCCACAGGACATAAAGTCATCACAATAGAAGTTTCGGATGGAAAACTTACTCCTCGGCATTTGCAAACAGTTCTCGATTACCATACGGATGAGCA
>NZ_BCUZ01000168.1 GCF_001591485.1 Neobacillus fumarioli NBRC 102428
CGATGAAAGACAAATCAGGGGCTTCAAAAAAAGAAAATTGTCCTTCATAGAGACGATGAAAGACAAATCCGGGGCTTCAATAAAGGAAACTGTCCTTCATTGAGGCGATGAAAGACAAATCCGGGGCTTCAAAAAAAGAAAATTGTCCTTCATTAGGGACGATGATGGACAAAACAGGATAATCTAAAATGGAGACCGTTCCTTTATCCGGTCAATGAAAGACAAATCCAGGATCCAACAAAAGGAAGCTATCCTTCATAGGCACTGAGGCTTTTCTTATTGACAGCTGCTGGCAATACGCGGTACGATTTTTCAGGGGTTTAATATGAAAAGTTTAAAATTATATGCAAAGTTTGTGAAACCATATTGGAAGCTTGTAGTCATTACGTTAATCATCGGGATGCTTAAGTTCGGAATTCCCCTGACGCTTCCGTTAATTATGAAATATGCGGTCGACTCGATTATCCTCGCCAAAATGGCAACAGGCCAGAAATTGTTGCATCTTGCCTATGTAATTGCCGGCTCGTTTGTTTTGTTTACGGTGATCCGCTATCCTATCGAATATTATCGCCAATATTTTGCTCAAGAAATAACAAGCAGAATTTTATATGACATTCGGAAAGGGCTATATGATCATTTGCAAAAATTGTCCCTCCGGTTCTATCAGAATACGAAAACTGGAGAAATTATTTCCCGTGTGATAAATGATGTCGAACAAACAAAGAACCTGGTCGAAACAGGGATGATGAATATTTGGCTTGATATGTTTACCTTAGTGATTGCACTCGGTTTTATGTTCGCACTAAATGTGAAACTGACCTTTATGGCAATTGCCGTCCTCCCCTTCTATGCGATTGCCGTTAAAAAGTTATATAAACGGCTGAAATTATTAACCAAACAGCGATCGCAATCACTGGCGGATGTCCAATCTTATCTGCATGAACGGGTAGCTGGGATTCCGGTCGTTAAAAGCTTTACATTAGAGGAATATGACAAGGACCAATTTGATCTCAGAAACAAAGGGTTTCTGAACAAAGCCTTGGCCGTTACAAACTGGAATGCATTAACGAATGCGATTATTAATACTTTGACAGATATTGCACCATTGCTTGTCATCGCGTATGGAGGCTATAAAGTCATCACTGGGGATATTTCTTTAGGAACTTTTGTTGCCTTTTTCGGTTATTTGGATCGGATTTACAATCCTTTACGCCGCCTAGTCAACTCCTCGACACTGTTAACCCAGGCTACCGCTTCACTTGACAGGGTGCTGGAGTTGTGGAATCAACCATATGATATAATGGACCAGCCATCTGCCAAACAGCTTGCAAATGTAAAAGGACAAATAGAATTTAAAAATATTTGGTTCCGTTATGATCAGCAGTCTGACTGGATTTTAAAAAATATTAATTTGACGATCGCCCCTGGCAGTACGGTGGCATTAGTCGGTTCAAGCGGCGGCGGGAAATCCTCGCTCATCAGTTTGATCCCCCGGTTTTATAATGCGGAAAAAGGAAAACTCACGATTGACGGAATTGATATTCAATCGGTGACACAGCAAAGTCTGAGAAGTCATATTGGCATGGTGTTCCAAGATAATATCTTATTCAGTGGAACGATTCGCGAAAATATTTTATTAGGTAATCCTTCGGCAACCGACGAAGAAATAAAGGCTGCAGCCATTGCCGCAAATACGCATGAGTTTATTGAAAGTCTGCCAAAAGGATATGACACAGAAATTGGCGAAAAAGGGGTGAAATTATCCGGCGGGCAAAAACAGCGAATTGCCATCGCACGGGTATTCCTGAAAAATCCTAGAATCTTAATCCTTGATGAAGCTACTTCCGCACTTGATTTGGAGTCAGAAGCGTTAATTCAAGAATCGCTTGATAAGCTCGCAAAAAATAGAACAACCATTATCATTGCCCACCGCCTGTCCACGATTACCGGCGTCGATCGGATTATTTTTATCAAAGATGGGGAAATCGCGGAAACCGGCACTCATGAGGAATTAATGGACCGGCATGGCTTATATGAGCATTTATTCAATATCCAAAATTTAGATCACAAGGTTGAAGTTGCTGTGAATCCGAAGTAACAATGAAAAAAGAGGTTAAAATCGCATGTGATTTTTAACCTCTTTTTTACTCATTTTAATAAACGTCGCGCTGATAACGTCCTTCTTTTTGCAAGCTGTTCACAAAGCTTTCAGCCTCTTCACGGCTCATTGCGCCTTCTTTTTCAATTACGTCGATCAAAGCGTTGTGGACGTCTTTTGCCATATGTTCTTTATCCCCGCATACATAGAAGCAGGCTCCGTTTTCCAGCCAAGTATATAGTTCTTTGCTGTTTTCAAGCATTTTATGCTGTACATATACTTTCTGCTCTGAATCGCGGGAGAATGCTGTGTCTAATCGTGTAAGTACCCCGTCTTTTTGGTATTGTTCCAATTCTTCTTTGTATAGGAAATCGGTTGCTGCATGCTGATCGCCAAAAAACAGCCAAGTTCTTCCTGATGCTTTGTTTACCGCACGCTCCTCAATAAAGGAACGGAACGGAGCAATCCCGGTTCCAGGGCCGACCATGATGATATCTGTTTCATGGGATTCCGGAAGATGGAAATGCTTATTAGGTTGCACAAATACTGGGAGCGTGTCCCCTTCTTTTGTGCGCTCGGCACATTGAACCGAACATACGCCTTTGCGGTTTCTTCCGTGAGAAGAATAACGTACTGCACCAATGGTCAAATGTACTTCTTCAGGATGAGCATTTAAGCTGCTGGCGATAGAGTAAAGCCTTGGTGGCATTTTCCGAAGCAGTGAAACAATTTCTTGTGCTCCTGCGTTCCAAGGTCCGAAATCATGCAGCAAATCCAAGAGATCGCGCCCATAAATATATTCTTTTAATAAATTTACATTTTCTGGTAAGGTAAGCTTCTTTAACTCTTCGTTTTCGGTTAATTCCGCTGCCTGCTGCAGAATTTTCTTCGTTAATAATGTAATTTCAAAATGAGTAGTGAGTGCTTCCTTTAATGGAAGGGTGTAACCTTGTTTACTAATGGTTACAGGCATTTCCGGATCCCATTTCATTTCTGCAAGAAGAGCGGACACTAATTCTGGATCATTTTCCGGAAAAACACCAAGTGCATCACCTGGATTATAGGTTAAGCCGGAACCTTTTAACGATAACTCGATATGCCGAGTTTCTTTATTGGAACCAGCGCCATTTAAATTGACATTTTTAAGAACTTTTGCCTGAAAAGGATTTGTTCTTGAAAATGTCGGCTTATTCTTAGGGGTATCTACAGTCAGTTGCATCGTTTTTCACCTCAAAAAAGTTTGCATTTAACTCCCTTATCATATCATATTAAAGCGTTTTATTCTTTAAAAAATTTCCCTATTTTAATTATTCCAATATGAAGTTTTAACCATAGTAAAGCCGCAATTTTCAAGAGAAAAATGCGGCTTTTGCTACAATTTATTTACTTAAAATTGCTAATATTGACAGTAGTATTTACAACATCTTGATCATAAATAATGAATCTGTTTCATTATGTTTTAAATAGCATTAGTTTATTATTTAGGAGACAAATAGAATTGAAGCAAACAGCTTAGTAATCCAATAACTCCAATGATCATAAACAAAACTGAGATTTTACTGCTATTATGTTTTACAATTTGTATAAATCCAAAAATCAATAGAATAATTGAAATAATTATTCCTCCGACTAAATCGTATCTCATCTAATCACCACCTTAATATCTGTGCCAGATATAATATCCACCAGTCCAAAATCCTTTTATATACACTCCTTTATTTCCTCCTATATAGTCAATCCAATCAATTGCTCCACTTCCAAACCAAAGAACACCGGAAATAACGCCTAATGGAACTGCTGCTGCCGAGCTAAAGATTCCAGCACCTGAAAGAACAGCACCTACAGCCGCTGCACCCGCACCGGTATTTGCCGCTTTTACAATATTTTGTGTAGTCCATTCACTTAATGACAACATCCATCCCCACCAATAAACATAGTATCCAATCGGTGGACTATAAGCATATGCTTTATTGACAAAAGAAACACTAATCGTTTTATTCCCAAGACTAATATTTATATTGTTATTGGACGAATCTTCAAAAAATTTGTCGTACTCAACGTATTGATTTTTATTTTTATCGGTATTTCCTTGAAGTACATATTTGCTTTTAGCATAAACTCGCAAATTCGAGTCTGTAGTGAGATATCCCTGTTTAACCAGTTCATTTACTTTATCCATATTTGATTTAATTAAATTAACAAAATTATTTTCTATATTGAGTTTTCCATTAATAGCAAATGTTCCATCCTTTTTTCTCACAACAAACTTTTCAACCTTTTTGATATTTTTATAAAATTCAGTTTCTTCCTTTTGGTGTTGAATAATTTGATCTTTAGTTTTTTTAGCAATTTCAGGTTCAGCTGGCTTTATAGCAAAACTCACATTGGACATAACTAAAGTTAAAACCATTGCTAATGCAATTATTAACCCACACTTTCTTATCACAAGCTCCCTCCTCATAAATTCCTAATTTTTGTACCTTTAAAATTTATTTACAAATAGGATTT
>NZ_BCUZ01000169.1 GCF_001591485.1 Neobacillus fumarioli NBRC 102428
ATTCCTCCGATTAAGTGAGTAACCTGCTGAAAATCAACAATGAACCGTAACAGGGTTTTAAAAAATAACTACAGAATAACAATTGCTTCATCCCCCTCTTTAAAGATAAACTTCAGGTGCATGTAATGAATAGCAGACAGAAGGAATTATTAAGGATATTGCTTGTTCAAGAAGGCGGATCGCTGCATATAAGGGATTTGGCGGAGAAGCTTTCGTGTTCGGAGAAAACGGTGCGGAATGATTTGGACCGGTTGGATAGACAAAAGATTTATCCGCCAGTTGTATAAAAGCCTAAAGCATAGGCTTTTTTCTGTTTTTACACAAACGTTTGGTTAAACCAGATCTGTCGTATTTTAGGTAAAAAATGATGCATATTGTTGGAGAATCTCTTAAAATATTTTTAGACATTCTTTTTGCTAGTTAACTTTTTTCACAAATAGGTAACATTTTTAAGGTATTATAGATGAGAGAATATTAAGTAAGAAAAGAGGGCTATTTTTTGAAAAAATATAAAGATTGGATACTCTTTTTCATCATCATCATACCGTTGATTTTTGTGTTACGGTGGGCGATTGGAACTTATAAGGTGGATGGGGATTCCATGCTGCCGAATTTCCATAATCATGAAGTGGTGCTAGCAGAACATATAACGAATGTGTTTCACCCGCCTAGTTACAATCAAGTTGTCATAGTCGATGAAGGGAACATGAATATTATCAAAAGGGTTGTAGGATTGCCCGGCGATACATTGCAAATTAAAAACGGCCAATTATATCGTAACGAAAAAGCAGTTAATGAACCATATATTCGTGAAAAAATGGCCGATATAGAACCTTACAACACTCCATATGATTTACTGCACCACGCCTATACTGTTCCAAAAGGACACGTGTTTGTCATGGGGGATAATCGGAATATTAGCGAGGACAGCCGCTATTTTGGGCCGTTTAGATATGATCAGATTAAAGGAGAAGTCATTGCTGAGATGTTCCCTAAGCCAACCTGGTGGATGTATTTTGTCTATTTGGGGATTATTGTGATTTTTGTATGGGGATTCTTACCCAGCAGGAAAAAGGAAAAAAGTGCATAGTGGAAAAAATCCTCTGTTTTTTCGCAGAGGATTTTTTGTGCCAAATTAGACATGAAGGATGGCTACTTCACTTCTTACCCCAAACCTTACATTATATCCAGATTGGCCTATACCTTTTGAGATATAGAGATAATGTCCGTTATAGTCATGTAAGCCTTTATAAATCCCTTCCTTGGCCAATGGGCCTTTTTTTATATAATGAAAGAAAAACGGGATATTGAATTGTTTGCCATGCAAGTGACCGGACAGCATTAAATCAAATTTCTGATTCAATTTTTTAATAATATTGGGGTCGTGAGCCATGACAATAGATGGTTTATCTGTAGGTACGTTTTCAAATGCTCGATTTACATCGATATGAAGGGAACGTGCATGATACTGATCAAGACCGATAAGAACAAATTGCTCTAAATCCAGCCACTCGTTCCGTAAAACCGTTATATCGTATTTTTTCAGTAGATCCATGCATACGGTAACAGGCTTCACTAAATAATCATGATTTCCTAGTATAGCATATGCCGGTACATTGGATTTTTGTATGACGGTTAGATAGGGTTCCAATAAAGATATGCTGCGATTTCGCCTCATGAAATCTCCTGTTAATACAATGAAATCAGGAGCTTCTTTTTGTATGATGGTTTCGATTTTTTTCGGTGAAATTCTTAATTTCTCGACATGAAGATCCGATAGGTGAAGAATTTTTTTGTTCAATCCTAACGGTACCGAAATCATTTCCAATTTAAGCCATTGGGTTGGAAGAATAAAGAAAATATAAAATAACAATGCGAGCAATAAAATCAACATTAGAATATATACCAAAAACGAACTCTCCCCATCAAATGGTTTGTATTTCTTCTAATATTAAATCCAATATACTTTCATGTCTATTCAGCGAATCTTATACCTATACCTTTTCCGGTTTTGATTTGGAACTTTATGACCCGCAAAATTCATGCAAAGCGAACGGGAAGAGTCCTTCAAGGCCCGAATGAAGGACAAATGTTATGAATGCCGCCCAAGTATTGTCTTTCATAAGTGGGATGAAGGACAAAAATCATGCAAAGCGAAGGGGAAGTGTCCTTCAAGGCCCGAATGAAGGACAAATGTTATGAACCCCGCTCAAGATTTGTCTTTCATAAGCGGGATGAGGGACAAAAATCATGCAAAGCGAAGGGGAATTGTCCTTCAAGGCCCGAATGAAGGACAAATGTTATGAATGCCACTCAAGATTTGTCTTTCATAAGCGGGATGAAGGACAAAAATCATGCAAAGCGAAGGGGAAGTGTCCTTCAAGGCCCATTTGAAGGACAAATGTTATGAACCCCGCTCAAGATTTGTCCTTCATAAGCCGGATGAAGGACATAATTCAAGTAAATCGACCGAGATTTGTCTTCAAGCCTCGAATGAAGGACAATTTTTAAGACCCCCGTCCAAGATTTGTCCTTCATAAACCGGATGAAGGACAAAAGTTCCCGAGTTCCAACCATAATTTGTCCTTCACAGCTGTAATAAAGCTGTTTACCCAAAATAAAAAGGCCATGTTTTTCAACACATGGCCTTATGAATCCGTTTATACGTTGATGATATTCTTTAAAGCATTAAGTAAGTTTGTCCCGTTTGGGCTTCCGAGTCCTGTGCAAGGGTCCCAGCCTTTTTTCGCTTTATATCCTGCGTTGTTGCCGCTTGTAATATCATGGAAGGCTTGGCTGCTAGCGGATAGGTGATAAAGGGCCGGGTTTACAAATCCAACCGGATGGCCGAGTTGTTGATTGATGATGACAATCAATCCGGCCCAAAGTGGTGCCACGGCGCTTGTTCCGCCAAAAACCGCTTGCTGACCGTCGACCAGAACCTGATATCCTGTAGCTGGGTCAGCGTCTCCAGCTACGTCCGGGACTCCCCGGCCTTTATTTCTGGAAGAATCGGCGGAAGGGGGGACGTGGGCCGTGCTTTGCCAATCGGGTAAAGGAAAGACGCTGCTGACGCCTCCGCCGGTGCTGCTGTCAGATCCCTCATTCCATACGATCTCTTGTGTGATCGTTTGGCCGGAGCCGTAAAGTTTTGTTCCTCCACATCCAATCACATGAGGACTGGAGGCGGGAAAATCTGCATGTACGGTCCCATCGTTTTCACCATCTGTTGCCCCGCGATCACCTGCTGCACAGCAGATAGTCACACCCAATGCTGCTGCATCTTGAAAAGCTCGATCCATTGCATTCATTGCTTGAGTTGTCCATTGATTTTCCGGTGCCCCCCAACTAATGGAAAGAACAGAAGGTTTATTGACCTGGTCGTGAATCGCCGTTGTAATCGCGTTCAGGAAACCTGCATCTGTGTTCGGGGCAAAGTAAACGGCAATTTTGACTCCGGGTGCAACAGCCCCGGCTACCTCGATATCCAATGCCACTTCACCATCCGGGCCGTTTGGATCTCCGGTTGGTTGATTAGTTGCACCGTTGACAGATACATCTATTAATGTCGGCTGGGCTACTCCAAGGGAGGTGAAATACTGCTCTATTTCAGCTGGGTCATACCCGCCGCCTAATTCTATTATACCAATACATTGGTTGCTGACATCTACATTCTGTGGAAAATGATAAAGGCTTGCGATTTGAGAGGGAGTGTAGGATCTTGTTGTTTGGGCTCTATGCAGTTCGGTCTTTTCCTCTAAAATCTGAAAATGAGGACGGACCTGCGGACGGTTATCCAGGCCGACAACGGCTTCAATGATACCGGCGAGATTTTTTGGAATATGAACCGCCCCGGTACGTCCCCGGTAAGTAAAGTCCGGATGTTTGAAATGGGCTAGTTGTACTTTAAAGGCTTTGCTAAAGGCCGATGCGCGCCCCGTAAGCCATACAGTCCCGGCAGCAGCATTCACATCTTGAACAGAAAGCTCATTGGCTGCCGCGAATTCTTTCACTTTTGCCAAATCCTCTGAATTGGCTCCGTGGGCAGCTATAAATTCCTCATGGGTAAGATGCTGTACAGGTGTAAACGGAGGAGTGCTTTTCTTTTCTAAAAAACTAGTAACAGACGGACGACGTACAACGATCGTTACAGATATTTCTTCATCGGGATGGACCTCAGCTGTTTGAACGGCATTGTGTACTGGTTTTCGTTCACTTCCGGAAAGCTGTACATAATCCGATAAACGGTTTTCTTTTTCCATCTTTTATCATCCTCCTTTTATTCTAGAATTTTATTATAAAATGTTATGCTCTTTCATGTAAGGGACAAAAGTTCGGTTGTTACGCATTTGATAAGTAACAGGTTCTCTTTAAGGATAGCATCCTACTTTTTGGCAGATTAGTATATAAAATCGCACGATAAACCCTTGCTCTGATAATTGCATGGCTAAAATAGATGAGAATAATTGAAATAAACGGAAAAATTCTGCTTGATTTGGGAAATACATATATTTCCCTCAAAATAAGGGAAGTTTTGAGACCGTC
>NZ_BCUZ01000170.1 GCF_001591485.1 Neobacillus fumarioli NBRC 102428
CAGCCCCGTGCTTGATGCCATCTCCCTTACGGAACCGAGGAATGACTTTTAAAGTTGCTGAATTATCAGTCGTTTGCCCATTCAAATTAGTGATCCATACATATCTTGTAATAAAATGAATAAAGGGGGTTACCTAGGGTGGCTTACGGTGGTTATCCGTATCCAGTTATGCCATATGGCTATCAGGGCAGTTTTCCAGGTTATGCTGCCGGATACGGCGGTAATTTTTGCAGGGGTACCGGTGTCTGGATCGCAGTTCTTATCGTTCTTTTCATTCTCCTATTCATCTTCGGAGCCTGGTGGTGGTATGTATCTTTTTATTAAAAAGTCTCTTTGCTTGTGCGTTTTGCACAGGCTGTTTCATTTTGGTAGATTGAATGAATATTTGACAATTGTATAGGAAGTGGGGTATAAGTGGGAAAAAGGATTAATCTTCAGAAATTTTTTAGATTTAGGTTCTCCAGGAGGAAAAATGGTGAAGGTTCCATTGAAGGTCTGTTTCATTGCCCTTATTGCAGTAATCTTGTATATTTCCGGATGTTCGAAAAACAACTCTGAATCCTCGGGGATATCCAAAAAAGGGAAACCAGAAGAGATGAACTATAATATTGTGGAAGCAAAAGCTTTGAAAGTAAATGAGATTCAAGGGATCGGCTTTCCGGGTAACGATGATTCCTTATACATTGCCACTAATACCGGCTTGAAAATGTACAAAGACGGAAAGTGGTATCAATCAACAACCAATTTACATAACTATACAGGCTTTCAAGCTGTAGAAACGGGATTTGTCGCAAGCGGACACCCGCAAAAAGGAACGGGCCTTAAGAACCCGCTTGGCTTGGTGAAAAGTGAAAATAAAGGAAAGACGTTAGAAACAATCGCTTTTTACGGGAAACTGTCCTTTCGTTTCATGGCAGCGAGCTATGCCGATAAGACCATTAATGTGCTGAATGAAGAGCCGGCTGGAGATACAGGCCAAGGGGTGTATTACTCCGAGGATAACGGTGCTTCATGGAAGAAAAGTGCATTCAAAGGCTTCTCAGCTGATTCACTTGGTATGTTGGCAGTTAGCCCGAATAATGGGAATATAGTGGCCATGTCAACAAGATCAGGAGTTTATTATTCTCGCGATTACGGAAACACGATGAAACCTATTACAAGCCCTATTATGGTTACCGCCCTCGTTTTTAGCGGCGATTCTATTTTATATTCCAGTGTAGAAGACAAAAATATCTTCTTAAAGACCGTTAATCCACTAACTGCGGTGCAGGCAAATATCACGATCCCCTTCCTTGATTATGATAATCCGATTACCTATTTGGCTGTTAATCCTAAAAATATAAAACAGATCGCTTTCGCAGACTATCATAATGATGTGTATATTTCCAATGATAGGGGTAAAACTTGGACAGTTATTCTTATGGGCGGCAAAAAGGTGCCGGAGTAATATACCCGGCACTAGGTTTTCTTCTTTTTATCTTTTTCGGCACGGTAAAATTCATGAAACATTTTCATGAGAGCCCGCTTTTCAATTCTCGAAACATAGCTTCTTGAAATCCCTAATTCTTTTGCAATTTCCCGTTGTGTTTTTTCCTTTTTGAGATCGAGTCCAAAGCGACCGATAATCACTTCTTTTTCCCGTTCATCAAGGACCTCAATATATTTTTTGATTTTTTCAAGCTCCATGTTCAGCTGAATGGTATCAATCACATCTTCAGATTCAGATTTCAAGACGTCGATCAGGGAAATTTCATTTCCTTCTTTATCCTGGCCAATGGGATCATGTAAAGAAACATCTTTTTTTGTCTTCTTCAGAGCTCTTAAATGCATTAGTATTTCATTTTCAATGCAGCGGGCCGCATACGTTGCCAACTTCGTTCCTTTTCCTTCAGAATAACTCTCAATTGCTTTAATTAAACCGATCGTTCCAATTGAAATCAGATCCTCCGAATCCTCGCCAGTATTTTCGAATTTCTTTACAATATGTGCAACTAGACGTAAATTGTGTTCAATAAGCATATTGCGTGCGTGAGGATCTCCCTCGGCCATTAGGCGCAGGTACTTTCTTTCTTCTGCAGCGGAAAGGGGCTGAGGAAAGGCGTTATTCTTTACATAAGAAACGAGAAATAAAAATTCCTTTACCAAATAGCCGAGAGCTGTCAAGATTCCAGACATTACATTCACCCCCGTTTTGGACTGTTGCTTAATACTAATTCCTATGAAACAAATGGAAAAATGTGTCTGTCCAGAGTATTTTAATTAAAGATTATTTAACTTTTGTTTCACAGCTATTTTCAGCTTTAAACTTTTGCACTACAATATGTAATGGAGGTGAAAAGTATGCGTATTAAAAACTTCCGTTACGATAAAGTTGGTTTAGATCGTTTTTTTGGACCACTAGAAGCAAAGATTATGGATATTTTGTGGAATGGGAATGAAAAAAGTATTAAAGAGGTTCAAAAGATTATTGAAAAGGAACGAACTATTAATTTTAATACTGTAATGACTGTCATGAATCGATTGGTGGAAAAAAAGATTCTTAAAAAGAGGATAGTTGGGAGAACTTCACTTTATAAGCCCATTATGACAAAAATGGAATTTATTGATGAACAATCAAAAAAACTTACGGAAAACCTCTTAGATGAATTTGGCGGTATGGTCGTAAATCACATGCTTGATTCCTTAGAAGAGGTTAATCAGAGCCTGCTTGATAAACTAGAGCAAAAACTTAATCAGCTAAAAAAGGGTAATAAGAATGATTTGGAGAAATAAATCGTTTACTGTCTTTGGAGCAGGTCTATGTTTTGGTGTAGTTTTATTTATCCAGATGGGATTGTATCTTGCGAATGTTGTTTTGGGACCAGCAGTTTATGATAATATATTCCAGTATTGTATTGAGATATTTAGTAAGGGTACATTTGAATATTACACTGTTTTATTCCTAGTTAATACCTATGTGTTAATTACAATATTGAATTTATGTCAAAAGGTCATGCAACAAAAGATAAATACAAATAGACTGAAGAGAAAAATTGCTATTCTTACTAATAGGGAAAAATCGAATGAATTGAATCAGAGATTTAATCGAGGCAGAAACGATATTGTTGTCATTAATAGTAACGAATTAGTTGCTCTTACCTTTGGGTTCAGAAATCCCTTTATATTGCTTTCTACGAAGTTAATTGAGATGCTGGACCAAGCCGAGGTAGAAGCAGTAATTTACCATGAAACTTCCCACCAAAAGTATCATGATAACTTAAAAATTTTCGTTTTAAAGATCCTATCTGAAGTTATGTGGTATATTCCACTTACCAAATGGTCTTATAAAAACTATAAAATTTTGATTGAACTAGCGGCAGATGAATATGCCATTACTCGAATGGGTACCGAACTCGGATTAGGCAGTGCATTATTAAAATTGATAAAAACTAGCTTAAAAACTAAAACTCACTCCTTGTTTGTTCCTTTTACAGATGGGGCTTTAGATTATAGGATTAAACAATTAATTGAACCTTACTACGTATTACCTTTTAAAATACAAACAAAATCGATAATTATTTCGATTAATGTTATGATTTTGCTGATTATGTTAATGATAATTGTATAATGATCAGATCAAAGTGAACAAAGAAAAGGCGGGAAGTCTTTGGGGACAACCCGCTAAGTTAAGTGGTAAACAGAAATTCGATAAATAGATCATGATGCATAAAAAATAATACAGTTATGTCTTACTTCGGGAATTCTGAGTTTTCACTTGACGTATAAAATCCCAAACACTACAATCTGTAGTGTAATATTTAATATGTAATGCAAATCAAAAACCATTTCCTCTGAAACTACTAGTAAAATTAATCTAATTCTAGAAAATAATAAGTCTAGAATTTTTATATATTTTTACACTACAAAATGTAGTGTAGCAATTTTGAAAGGAGAATGAAATATGAAGAAAAATCAAGAAATTGGGTCATTACTATTAAGGGTTGTACTAGGTCTTATTTTCTTAGTACATGGTTTATCCAAATTCCAGGGAGGTATAGATAAAATTGGAGTTTGGTTCCACAGCATGGGAATACCTAGTTTCTTGGCCTATTTAGTTGCAATCATCGAATTGGCAGGTGGAATCGCCATCATATTGGGATTGGGTACAAGAATTGTTTCAGCCTTTTATGTATTAATCATGGCTGGAGCCATTCTTTTTGTAAAATTACCAGCGGGTCTAACTGGGAACGGAAAAATGCCTGGTTATGAACTAGAACTTTCATTAATGTTTATCGCTATTTACCTTGTATTAAACGGCAGCCGTTTTTTATCAATCGATACACTTTTTTTAAAGACTAAAAAGCAGGAGAGAATATTGCAAAATTAGAGAGTAAAATCTTCAACTAAGTGAATAAACAATCAGGCAGAGAATTGCCTGACCTCAAAGCTTTTAAAACAACAGGTGTTGATCATCCGCCCCAGAGATATATGACTTTTTGATTGTTTGAGAAAATAAACACATATTTATTATAAATTTAAAAATGAGTAGGGG
>NZ_BCUZ01000171.1 GCF_001591485.1 Neobacillus fumarioli NBRC 102428
GCTCGCTCTGGATTTGTCCTTCATCGTAGCTGTAAAGGTCAATTTCCTTTTTTTCTTATTCAGGCTTTATCCCCCGTAGACCCAAAAAGATTCTTTCTGCCATAACAACAAAAAACGCACTAGAATTCATAAGAATCCTAATGCGTTTTCTTTTCAATTAAATAGCTTCCAATTCTCTTTCTAAGGCTTTTTCAACAGGAACATAGGTATAGCCTAAATCTTTTGCTACTGCTTCGTAAGTGATTTCTCCGTTTGCTACGTTTACACCAAGCTTTAAGGCATGGTTTTCGATGATTGCCTTGTAAACTCCTTTATTGGCAATTTGCAATGCATATGGCACTGTTACATTTGTTAAGGCGATAGTAGATGTTCTTGGAACAGCTCCCGGCATATTGGCAACAGAGTAGTGGATGACGCCATATTTTTCAAAGGTTGGATTATCATGTGTTGTGACATGGTCGTCTGTTTCTACAATACCGCCTTGGTCAATCGCTACGTCGACGATAACCGAACCTGGTTTCATGGATTTAACCATTTCTTCAGTGACCAATTTCGGTGCCTTGGCTCCAGGAATCAGAACAGCGCCAATTAAAAGGTCCGCCTCACGGACAGCTTCGGCAATATTATATGGGTTGGACATTAAGGTTTTTACTTGATTTCCAAAAATATCGTCCAGCTGACGAAGCCGCTCTGCGCTTAAGTCGATGATGGTCACATCTGCACCTAGGCCAACAGCTATTTTCGCAGCATTTGTACCTACAATACCTCCGCCAATAATCGTTACTTTTCCGCGGTTCACGCCAGGCACGCCGGCAAGAAGAATCCCTTGTCCGCCGTTATTCTTTTGTAAGAACTGTGCTCCGATTTGCGGGGCCATTCTTCCAGCAACCTCACTCATCGGCGTTAATAACGGAAGAGTTCTGTTAACAGATACGGTTTCATAAGCGATTGCGATAACACCGCTGTTCTTTAAAGCTTCTGCCAAAGCAGGTTCTGCAGCAAGATGCAGATAGGTAAATAATACTAATCCAGGACGGAAATATTGATATTCACTTGCAAGCGGCTCTTTGACTTTCATGATCATATCTGCCTGTTTCCAAACCTGTTCAGCGCTTTCAATAATTTGCGCACCAGATTTTGCATAATCCTCGTTAGTGAAACCGCTTCCAAGACCTGCATTGTTTTCTACCAATACAGTATGTCCGGCATTTACAAATGAAACAACACCCGCAGGCGTAAGCGCTACACGATTTTCATTATTTTTAATTTCCTTAGGAATCCCAATATACATTAAAATTTCCTCTCCTTTATGAATCAGAAGTATCACTATGAGGTAAGTATAAATCGTTTTCATGGAAATTTCTTTGTTCATAAAGGAGAAAGATATAAGTCTTTTTTGGAGAAAATCACAAATAGACAAACCCTACTTCTCTAAATACTTTTCTAATTTTAAATCAATGAACAACATCACCTTTTGATTCGGATCCTTGAAGTTGATTTCGCCAATTTCGCTGATTCGTTTTAAGCGATAATTGAGTGTATTCGCATGGACATTTAATTCCTTTGCGGCAGTATGAATGTTTTGGTCATTGTTTAAAAAAACTTCTAATGTTTCAACAAGATTGCTATGATGCTTTTGATCATATTCATGAAGCTTTTTTAACGAATAGTTTTCATATTCGCTCATTTTTCTTTTCTCTAAAAGATGATCGAAAAATTGGTAAATCCCAAGCCGCTGGTAGTTGTATATATCAGCCGTTTCAGAAGGAAATTTCTCCTTAACAGATAATACCGATAATGTTTCTTCGTAGGCTTTGCCGATTTTTTCATAGTCCTTATACATACTGCTTGAAGCTGGGGTAATATGATTAATTTTGAAGCGTTCCTTCATTTTCATAACAAAATTTTCACAAAAGTAATCAAGCTCCTGAACAGGATTGTCGATATAATCGGTTGAGGTTAACAAAATCAGCTGATTGCAGTCAATCGTATAAAGAGGTATTTTCAAGCGCTGACTCGTTTTCAGTAAATAGGAAATGGACTGCTCTTCTTTACTGGTTATATTTTCTTGAAACTGGAATACAAGAACGGCAAAGGACGTAACGGGTGTTATTTGCAATGCATGAAAATGTTCGATGATCTCTTCCCGGTTTTTTAAATGACCTGTTAGCAATTTCCAAAAAAACTCCTGCGAGCGCTCTTCCTTTTTATTTTTTCTCGTTTGCAGCTGCAAAAGTTTATTTTTTACGGCTTCCGCTGCTTTTTTTAACAGGGTGAAATCCTCATCGGTAAACGATTTATTGATTTCCAAAGCCCAAATAAACCCTAATACCTCTTCTTGTTTCCATATTGAGATGGCTACTCGGTTGCCTAGGCCGATCTCATCCATGTTTTTAACCCGTATCGGGTCTTTTGTTTTTAAAAGGGCCGGGATGGTCCCTTCCTTCCATAATTGATTAATGACCTTTTCCGGAACTCTGCGGCCGATGATGGTAGAAATTCTAGCGGGATCGGTACGTTCATCGTGAGTACTGTATGCAAGCAGCCGATGGTTGGCATCTTCAATGGTGACAGGACACTTTAGTACTTGGCTGATCAAGTCCGCATACTCATCTAAACTATCGAATGCCGTCTTAAAAGGATCATTACATCTATTATTCAAAATAAAAACCCCCAGTAATGAAGAAAAACATATTTTTATCACTTTGTTTAATTTTACAAAAAAATATACTGAATTTCATGTTGTTTCACATAAAAATATCTAGTATACTAAAATTGTAATATAATTTCTGTTTATTTATAAAAAAGTGAATTTTTGAGTTAATTTTTAATGAAAGCGCAATCATAGGCAAAAAGGAGGCTTTTAATAATTTATTAAAAACATTATTACTTTTGTATAGGAACATTTAAAGGGGGAGAAGTAAATGAGCAATAAAAAAGAACTTCATCGCGGCTTAGAAGAGAGACATATTAATTTAATGTCGCTTGGAGCAGCGATCGGTGTGGGGCTGTTCTTAGGCTCAGCCTCCGCAATCAAAATGGCAGGTCCAGGAATTATCGTTGGATATGCCTTAGCAGGTCTGATCATGTTTTTTATCATGAGAGCCCTTGGGGAAATGGCGATTCAAAAACCTGTTGCGGGTTCATTCGGGAAATACGCCCGCGATTATTTGGGACCGCTGGCAGGATTCCTAACAGGCTGGAATTATTGGTTCCTTTGGGTAGTAACCTGTATGGCAGAAATCACCGCTGTTGGTGTGTATATGCAATATTGGTTTCCGGGTACACCCGGTTGGGCATGGGCACTTGCCGCGCTTGTCATTATGACGATTGTGAACTTTCTTGCTGTTAAATTATACGGGGAATTGGAATTCTGGTTTGCACTCATTAAAATTGTTACGATTTGTGCCATGATCATTGTAGGTTTAGGAATGATTCTTTTTGGCTTTGCTAATGGCGGCGTGGCTACTGGAATTAAAAACCTATGGAGCCACGGAGGACTTTTTCCGCATGGAATAAAAGGGCTTTTAATGTCGCTTCAAATGGTAATGTTTGCTTATCTAGGAATTGAAATGATCGGCGTTACGGCAGGAGAGGTTAAGAACCCCGAGAAAACTCTTGCCAGAGCAGTTGACTCTGTATTTTACCGAATTCTTATCTTTTATGTTGGTGCGCTGTTTGTTATCATGTCCATCTATCCCTGGGATGAAATTGGCTCTAAAGGAAGCCCGTTTGTCTTGACGTTTGAGCAGATCGGAATTAAAGGCGCGGCTGGAATCATTAACTTTGTTGTATTGACAGCTGCTCTGTCTTCCTGTAATAGCGGAATTTTTAGTACGGGAAGGATGCTCTTTGACCTGGCATGCCATGGAGAGGCTCCGAAAAATCTAGTAAAGATTACAAAGTCCGGTGTTCCAGGGCTGGCAATTATTGCTTCGGCTGCTGTTTTATTAATTGGAGTCATCCTGAACTATCTGGTTCCTGCCAAGGTGTTTACTTATGTAACAAGTATCGGAACCTTTACAGCCATTTGGACATGGGGAATTATCTTGCTTTCGCAGCTTCGCCACCGTAAAACAATGAAGCCGGAGGCACTAAGTAAATTCAAGTACAAGCTTCCGTTGTACCCATTCTCTAATTATCTTTCACTTGCATTTTTAGTACTTGTTCTGGTTGTCATGGCGATCAACCCAGATCAACGAGTTGCTATCATTGTCGGACCGGTCTTTATTATTCTATTAGTAGCAATTTACTATATAAAAGGCTTTAATCATCGAAGTGCTTCAGAAGCAAAAGAAGAACATGCCGGATAATTAAGGGAGACCCTAAAATTTGGGGTCTCCTTTTCGTTTATAAGGAATACTTTTCATAGGCAGCTTCTATTGGTTAATAACAAATACGGATTCGTGAATTA
>NZ_BCUZ01000172.1 GCF_001591485.1 Neobacillus fumarioli NBRC 102428
CAGCCCCTTTTCCTTTTATCACCAATATCTAGTGGCTTTACACATAGTCTTAACGGATGGATGACTAGGTTCCCACTTATAGCAAGCTTGAACGGTAGCTTTGAAGCGTCCCCATGTACCTAGCAGCAAACGAAGCCTGTCAGTGCAAAGCTGCTAAAAGTTACCTATAATAGTAATAGGGGGGATTTCAAGTGTTTGCAACAGGACAAAAGGACATGCAATACATGGATCAATATACAATGGAAAAGCTGGGGCTGCCGGGCGTTGTACTGATGGAAAATGCAGGAGCCCGGGTGGTGGAAGAAATTATTAAAAGTTCTTCTGCCTTGAATCCAAAAGTGGTCGTACTTGCAGGCGGCGGAAACAATGGCGGGGATGGCTTTGTGATTGCCCGCAGGCTGTTTGATGCTGGAATGGAGCCGCTCCTTTGTTTATTAGTGGACCCATCCAAGGTTAAAGGGGATGCAAAAATTCATTTTGATGTGTACATAAACCGGGGCCTGTCTGTTTTTATGCTTCAGGAAAAGTCGATAGAGGCACTGGAACAGGAATTGGAAAAAGCCGACATTATTGTGGATGCCATCTTAGGAACAGGGGTGAATGGCCCTGTTCGGGAACCTTTTCACGAAGTGATTTCATTGGTAAATCAATATGAAGGGGAAAAATTGGTTCTTTCTGTCGATATTCCGTCAGGCGTCAGCAGTGATACCGGGAAAGTACATGGTGTGGCGATAAAGGCTGCTAAGACGATTACGTTTGTGTTCCCGAAAAAAGGGTTTTTCTTAAATGAAGGCTCTCAGCATGTCGGCGAATGGAAAGCTGTCAATATTTCGGTTCCGCCTGCGATTGTCGGCGAACTGGGACTGAACCTGCCGCGGGTGTTGACGGATGAGTTTGTGCAGCCTTGTATCCCGACCCGCCCAAAATTTGGACATAAAGGAACTTTCGGGCATGCCTTGATTGTAGGAGGTTCCCGTCCGTATGTCGGCGCCCCGATTTTTGCAGCAAAGGCCGCTTTAAAGTCTGGAGCGGGATTAGTGACATTGGCAGTGCCTGAAAGTATATATTTGCTTACAGCCGCACAAAATCCGGAATCATTATTTTTGCCGTTAGCAGATGTGGATGGGCACTTTGGAAGAGAGGCAGTGGAGGAACTAGCTTCGCGGTTAAAGCAATTTAACAGTGTGGCCGTTGGGTCGGGAATGGGACGATTTCCTGGAGGGGAAGAATGGATGAAATCACTCCTTGCTTCACTGGAAGGGCAGCCGCTTGTCGTAGATGCGGACGCCTTGTATTTATTGCGGGATCATTTGGATGCGGTTCGCCAATACAAGGGAAACGTTATTTTTACACCGCATCCCGGCGAAATGGCACAATTGATTGGAAAAACGGTAAAAGAAGTAGAGGCAGATCGGATCGATATCGCCAAGTCATTTGCGCAGGAATATAACGTGTATTTGGTATTAAAAGGGCATCGTTCGATTATTGCCACACCAGATGGAGAGGTTTACATCAACCCACGCGGTCATGACGCGCTGGGAAAAGGCGGAAGCGGAGATGTGCTAACCGGATTGATCGCCTCATTCCTCGCCCAAGGGGCACCGCCGGTCCATGCTGCAGTTGTCGCAAGCTACTTACATGCCCGGGCCGGGGAAGAGAAAGCCAAAATAGTATCTCATTACGGTGTAACACCTTTTGACATTATTGATGGGGTAAGGGACCAGCTGAATAGCATGACATAATAGTCAGGCGCTTTTAGGCTGCGGCGCCAATCGCTTTGATTGGAACCCGGATCAAGGTTTTTCTACAACCTTGTCCTAAGGAGCTCATGAGGACAGAAACAGGTACAAAAAAGCCAATCCTCGTGTTCTTATCAGGGGTATTGACCCCTGAAGCAAGGAAAAAGAGAGGAGTTGGAGTTCCAACGCCTAAACTGAAATCTTTTTCCAGTCGTTTGGCAGTTAATAAAGTGTTGAAACAACTAAACTGCTAAAGCATTATGCTCGCAACCTAATCGTCTTTAGGTTTAAAATAATACTATCTTGATTCTTTAGTAACCTATCTGATGATCTGTTAATTTACGTATGATATCACGACGTTTTTTAGGGAGATGAAAGATTATGGGGTTATTAAGAACAGGAATTAGTATTGTTGATTTTGACGAAACGTATATTGTCCAAAAGGAGCTGCAAAAATATCCGCATGAGGAAATTGATTTTCAGCAAATGCGGCATGTCAACCTTTATTGTGAAAACGAATCATTGGAGCTTTTAAGCAGGAGACTGCAAAAACGAAGCCACAAAGGAATTACCTTTATCGGCAGCGGAAACTATCATTATCTTACCTATTTATTCTTAAAAGAAATCGAAAAACCTTTTACCCTCGTCTTATTTGATAACCATCCAGATTTGGGCACAGAATGTGAAACGTTGCTCTCTTGCGGTTCATGGGTTTCATATGCTTTAAAAGATATCCCATTGGTGGAGCAAGTTGTTATCATTGGCCCTACCTCGGTCTTACGAGATCCAATAAACCATCACCAAGTGACTCTTTTTCCATATAAAAACAACCATCCATACTCTATAAAGTCTATTCTTTCTGCCATCCATACACCAACTGTATATATCAGCATTGATAAGGACGTATTAAACACGAATGAAGCAACGACAAACTGGGACCAGGGTGTCATGACACTTGCCAGCTTAACGGATTGCCTGAAAGCGATTTTGAGCTGCAAACAAGTTGAGGGCGTTGACATTTGCGGGGAAGCGCATCTATCCCCAGCTGACCTCTTGCTTCCAGACTATCAAGCAATCATTCAAAAAAATCAAACAGCCAATCTAAAAATATTGCAAACTTGCCTTCAATCAGGATACCGGCAAACGCGTGGTGCTTAATATCTTGTTTTGCCCTTCGGCAAGGTGTGAGGTATAGAAGATGTTAAAAGGGCATTCTGTAATGAATTTTGGCATCATTGGGCTCAGCGATATTGTGCAAAATGCATATTTGCCGATGTTAGCAGCATACAAGATCATGAAGATTTCATCCAAGCGGTTCTAACAGGGACAGTACTGAAAATTTCAACTCAGGATGTGCACTTGTAACACATGAAAATTGTGCGAAAAAATTCCTGTACATACTAACTTGTAACAATAGCAACACAATATCTAATCCCGCGTAAAAAAATATATTATTGGAAAAAATATGCTATACTTAATATTAGAAACCTTAAAGGTCGGTGGCAGGATGAGAAGAATGGATTTTTCTGACCTAAATAAACAAATCTTTGAAAAGAAAAGTGAAGTAGATAGGACGATTTTACGGACTAAATCCCCGGACAGACTAGTAAGAACAAGGGCCCGCGATGAGAATGAAGCTAGAGTTTTAGACGAATTATGCATCAAGCGCTGGAAAAAAGCCGAGGAAGAAGGGAAGATTAAATATCTAAGTAAGCGGGTGTGGTATTATGAACTTGATTGAAGAATCAAAACAAAAGCTTACTGAACTGGAGTCGAAAAGCTCTTTTGAAAAAATGGTACAGACAGCCGCGATCCTTACAAAACTTTTAGAAAACAAGAATATTCTTCCAGTGATTGTTGGCGGTTTAGCAGTTGAGATTTATTCACGCTTATGAAAAAACTACACCCAATCAAAAGAGAAACCAAAATTTAAGCAGATAATTCTAGATATTTTCAATTACTTGGGGAAAGGAATAATTCGGGAAAGCATTCAATCCGTTCTAGAGCAAATCGCTATAGACTCATCCAGTTTTATGTTAAAAAAGGGGGAATATACATAAAATAGGAAAAAGATTAGTAATTATAAGTGTTATACTCTTAATAGGGATAGGAATTTATATTTACAATTTCCCTTATCAAAGATATCAAGCAGAAAAAATATTTGAAGAATACATTCATAGGCAAGGTTTGACAAATAAAGATATCAAAAAAAGATGGACTTCAAAAGATTTTCAACAAAACGGATATATTATCCGAGTAGTGTATAAAGATGACCCTGATAAAATTTATGAATATCATTATGCTCCTTCTTATTCTGAAAAAAGCACATTTAAAAAAATGTTTTTATTAGTTTATGAGCATGGATCAAGCGCACTTTCTTATAAACATAAACCTTTATAAAGAAAACGAAATTTCTTAATTAAAAAAGAAGACAAATCCTAAATGTAGTAATAAATTTGTCTTCTTTTTTATTTTGATATGGGGGCTATTTTAGCTTATCCATTTTCCTGAAGAATCAAAATGGTATACTTTACCATTAATGGTTTGTGTGCCTGTTACCATAGCGCCTGTAGGATATCCGGAAATATCACCAGGATTTAAGC
>NZ_BCUZ01000173.1 GCF_001591485.1 Neobacillus fumarioli NBRC 102428
TTATTAAAGAAATAACGGGGCTACAGTTCATTCATATGACAATCAGAAAATTCATTACGTTTTGAATATTACATTCCAAAGTGAATAATTTTATAGAGTTAAACTACTTAATTTCATGGTTTAACCAAACGGCTTTTTATGCCCTGACTTTGTCGTATAAAGCTTGTGCTGTATAGTTATCATGCGCCGTTTCCCAAATGAGAATAATCATTTTCTCTGATATACTTGATACAGGTCATAAGAAGGTTTTGCCCAATCTTTTGGCCTCTTTCATCAAGTTTTACAAATAAATCATATAAGAATGCCATTCGTTTCGTCTCAAGGGTATTAAACGTAAAATATAAAAGTAGAAAAACCTACTAGTTGTTGGGATGCTGTTTCAGCAACAAACTGCATTCCTTTATAAGGATTTTCAATTAAATGATATACTATTTTTTCAAGAGCGCCCTCGTTTGGCCGGGGACATTTGTAGAAATCTACGATGTACTCATTTATTAATTCAAGCAGCTGCGGAAGATCCTCCTTTGTTGCGGGTCGAATTTTTATATTTCCATTGCTCATCAAACCTCCGTGAATCAAATTCGTTATATTTAGTGCAATTTTTATGCCATAAAATTAGGAGGGAGGAAGATGGAGAAATTAGATCCGCTTTGCTTTAAGGAGGAATAATAAACTTAGTTTACATATCCGATAAAAAAGGAGCTTTCACAATGGATTTGCAATTAAAAGGAAAGAACGTTCTCATCACTGGCGGTTCTAAAGGAATCGGAAAGGCAATTGCCAAGGTGTTTGTGGAGGAGGGAGCGAATGTTGCGATCACAGCCCGAGGGATGGAAGTATTGGAAAAAGCAAAAACGGAACTTGGCGATGTTTCCATTTTTCAGGCGGATATCACCAATGCAGTAGAACGGGAAAAACTCATACAAACGTTTATGGAACAATACGGTACAATAGATATTCTCATCAACAACGCCGGCGGAAGTAATGGCGGTAAGGCAACGGAAACCGCAATGGATTGTTTCTATGAAGCGATGGAGCTGAATTATTTTTCCGCCGTCCATTTGAGCAAATTGGCTGTCGAGCAGATGAAAACGCAAGGTTCAGGCGTGATTATTAATATCACATCGGTTTACGGAAGGGAAAGCGGTGGAAAAGTGACTTATAACAATGCCAAATCCGCACTTATCAGCTTTACGAAGGCATTGGCAGATGAAGTGATTTCGTTTGGCATACGGGTCAACAGTATTGCCCCCGGAAGCATACTGCATGAAACGGGCAACTGGTTAAGGCGTCTCAAGGCAGATCCGGAAGGCATGAAGGAATTTGTGAAAAAGGAAATTCCCGGCGGCAGGTTTGGAACGCCGGAAGAGGTTGCAAATGTCGCGGCGTTCCTCGCGTCCGATAAAGCGTCTTGGATGGTTGGAGCAAGTATTACGGTCGATGGCGGGCAGTCGAAAATGAATTTCTAAGAAAAAGGAGGCCTATTGGTGGCGACATCTGGAAGAAACCGCAATCTTAGTAGAAGAAAATCTCTTACCAGACAAGTTCAGCAGAGAACAATTGGTGATGATGGCAATGTCTTAGAACAAATTTTGCTTCAGATCATTTCCGTGATCGGTGTGGAACGGACCAACGAATGAATGGTTGAACATTTCCCCGCCAAAGCAGCAATGAGTACGGAACATGAAAACACAAAAATCAAACAAGCTTCCAAGAGCGAAGATCCAGTTATAAAGAATATAATCGAACGGATTGAAAAAATTGAAAGATGGATCGAAATGCAGACACCACCTGCACTAATGATTGAAAACAGCTCAAATTTAAAAGATTTCGAGTTATGGAATCAGGTTTTGTTGAAATTGCAGCAAACCCTTTCGAAACCTTCGTTTGACACATGGTTTTCCGGAACCATTGCCAAACTTTTGGATGAAGATGTGATGTTGGTGCTTTGTAAAAACGAGTTTCAAAGCGATTGGCTTAGTGAAAGATATAAGGAAGTGATCTTTTTTACTGTAGAAGAAGTGGCAGGCCGAACATTCGAATTGGAATTCGCGACAGTGAAGAGCTTGGAAAAGGTGCTTTCCTAACACGGAAACTTATAATCTGCCTTTGGCTCAGGGTTTACAGGTGATGGACATCATGTGTTTTAAATCCTTACAAACTTCAAAACCATTTTTAGAAACTCCTCGTACGAAGAAAAATACTTACTCCGTTGGTTATACCACCTTCGAATGGTTTCTAATAACCAAAACGGAACAGGTTTACCATCTATTATGTGGTAATAATCTTCGTACGCTATTTTCAAATGCTCCCAGCGAAAATCATTACCTGGTTTCTTATACTCGGAGACATCTAATATTTTGGCTCTGCCGTTTTGAAGGAGAATATTTTTCAAATGAAAATCCCGCGGGTTTAACCCCTTTTGACGAATAAACTCTCTTGCCTCCTCCACGTCTTGAACCACCTGTTCCGGAATATGAATTCCTTGGAGAAGGCAGTCAAAGAGAGTTTTGCCTTTTTCATAACTTAACACAAGGAATTGGTCGTATGAAGCATAGCAATGAGGGAAGAAAGGCGAATTACCCAACAGATGATAAACGTTTTCTTCTGCTTTTATTTTATAAGCTTTGTCCTTTGCATACAGTTTAAATACGTAATCTGGAGCATAAAGGGATTGAAAAACAGCTGCATCTGTTCCTATACCGATACACTTTAGATCATCGGATCCGCCGACTATGGTGACTGGTTCATTGTCCGGATTTGACAGAACGGTAATGTTGGACAGGGAATCGATGGCCATATCCCATTTCGTTATCATTGCATTTCACTCCCTTCATCTATAGTCCAATTTCATGATGACAGCGGGGGGAATCATTTACATAAATAGTACTGATCGCTTCAATAGCGGAGCATTCGTATAAGCATTCAAAATTCCGTTTAGCTGTATATCTTGTTTTTTTACCTTTTTAAATTCTAATTGCACTTGCAACTCTTTTTTCAGTGGAAAAGCGGAAAGGGAAACGGTTTCTAGACCGATCCATTGTGCATAGATTGGCTGATGATTGGCAAATGGGAATGAATGCGGGATTCCGTTACGAAAGAAAGGGTGTTCATTTTCTTTTTGTACACCGGGTTTATTTAAACAAATATACAGGGAAAGATTGTTGCAAAACCTTAACATGTTTAGATGGTAATGTAGAGTCTGTTTATCTTTTATTGCTAACCCATTTAATACATTTTGCTGTCTTCGTATTTCCTCGTTCAAAAACTGCCTTCCTGCCGTGGTTTTACGTTCAAAAAATTCACCACTCCAAAACAGCTATAGAGGGTGAATGCTCCGTAAAGACAGCCAATTTATTATATAGTTTATGAATATCTTCATTATACAATAACCATTGATTGGAAAAACGAAACAATTTTCAAAAAAGTTGGCCACTGTTCACAACAAAAATGTAATTTTATAAAAAACGAAATACTCAATTTACAGTCATTCATTAAAAAGACGGTGTCCCAAATTCTTAGGGGGACACCTTTTGTTTTATTAATTGCTCACCAATAATATATCCAATGGTTATCTAATAGAATACTAATTACTTAAGGGAAATGGAAAATTGGAAATGTGGATTCCGTTTATAACTATAATTCGAATATATGTTCCTGTTCAAGGTGAAATATGGTAAACTAAAAGTGCAATAGAATAGGATTTCTCAAGGGTGGCCGGCACACTCCCAAACTGAAGGGGGGTGATGCTAAAATGACAGTTTTTCAATCTTTAATGCTGGCAATATCTTTTGCTAGTTTGATCATAGCGATTCTGTCATTTCATAACCATAAAAAATAATCCACCCTTGAGTTAGCAAGCTCAGGTGGATTATTCCCGCCTAGCCGGTCCCTTAGAGGGAACCGTCTATTGCTGGACCGGACATGTGACCGCATGTTCGGTCTTTTTTAATTTATTCACTCTTATCCATATTATAACCGAAGAGACATAAAATGAAACGATTTATTTCTTTAAATATTCGTCTTTTTGACTTCAGGTGAGGTTCTTATTAAGAGGAAAAACAAAAAATATCAATTTTGGTTAAAAGAGGGGAAGTAAATTGGAAAAAAGGAAAATTAAATCTAATACTTCCGTAAAGACTTCTCTTAAAAGGGGTGTCTACTGGAACCGTGCACACAACTGTACTCGGTCTTTTTTTATTGATAAAAGGGATAACAATACCCTTAGATTTATTCAAAACTTTCGTTACATCAGCATTAGT
>NZ_BCUZ01000174.1 GCF_001591485.1 Neobacillus fumarioli NBRC 102428
CTGCCGGGCAATTATATATTATATGAGTATTAGTACAGATGAGAAAGAGCAATGAGTATAAGCTTCTATGAATTAACAGCGAATTGCCCCCCATCATACCGCATCTTGAGTAAGCCTTGTGGGATGGGGACATCTGTACATAGTAAAATTTAAAGGAATCACCTTTAAATTTTTTAATAGAATGGATGACGGTGATTCATTCCCGTTATTCTCCATCATATGGCGGCATAGCCAAGTGGTAAGGCAGAGGTCTGCAAAACCTTTACCACCGGTTCGAATCCGGTTGCCGCCTCCATTTATTAAGAAAGCGCCCGTAGCTCAATTGGATAGAGCGTCTGACTACGGATCAGAAGGTTATGGGTTCGACTCCTGTCGGGCGCGCCATTTATAAATTTGGCGGTGTAGCTCAGCTGGCTAGAGCGTACGGTTCATACCCGTAAGGTCGGGGGTTCGATTCCCTCCGCCGCTATCTAGTAATTAAACATCCTAAGCCAAGTAAAAAGAATCGTATCGAAGTTGACCTACAAACGAGTAGTATTAAGGGCCTATAGCTCAGCTGGTTAGAGCGCACGCCTGATAAGCGTGAGGTCGATGGTTCAAGTCCATTTAGGCCCATATAAAATAGTGGCTGACCCAAAAAAGTCGTTTTAAACGGACCTTTTGGGTCAGTCTTTTTTTTGAATGATTAACCGGAAATTTTGGGATATTTTTTGTAAAAAAGAAGGGATTTCCCCTTTTTAAAAGTATTTTATCACACCACAGTTCTTGATATTATGTAGGATCTGTTATTGTTCATTGTTGATTATCAGCAGGGTACTCACTTAGTCGGAAGAATTCCGCTTATTTTAAAAAAATAGCGGATAGATAGAGAAATAGGCGGAGGTTTTCCGCTTAAATAACCAAAATGGCCTTAAAATCATGAAAATGTATAGTTTAACAGAAAAAAATCCGCTTATTTGTAGGTGTTTATATGAATTTCCTGATTTAGCAGGAATCCTTCCGCTTATTTTTCAAACCTTTAACAGAGCTTTTATGTAAAAACATTGAGCGGATGCTTTTTGAATAGAAACGATGTAGAATTTTAAAAATTCGAACAGAAACGCTATAGTAACTTAATGGTAGCAACTTTGGGTAAAATCATTGTAGGAGCTGGTACCTCTGTCTAAAGTGATCGTAACTTCGGATAAAATCCCTGTAGAAGAGGGGCAAACATAATCATTAGCAATACAATTTTAAGGCAACAAATTTTTCGTTTTCTTAACCGATCGCTTTCACATCCGCATAAATGCAACTACACCTTATGAACCGTCTGATTAGGCTTACTATTCAGCGAGTTTTTTTACCAGTGATATTTTCTACACTTTGAAAAAGTGGACAACATCCACTGAAAAACAATAAATCATTCTAAAGAAAAAGGCTGAGCCCTAAAAGGTCGATTTTAACGACCTTTTGGGTCAGCCTCCTCATTTCTTATAACGCTTCTTTTATAATTTTTCTATAGTACAACACGGAAAGAACTCCGAATATCGAATACAATGCTGCATAAAGGATCATCACAATAATCATTGGTGTCCAAAGTTCTGTGCCAAAGAAGAACCAACCGGATTGGACGGCAAAATAACTATGGGATAAACCAACGGCCAGAGGAATGCCAAAGCTGAAAAATTGTTTGACCTGAATTTCTTTGAGCATATCGGTTTCAGTGAAACCGAGCTTTCTTAATATTGTATAACTTGGCTTTTCTTCTTCACTTTCACCCATTTGTTTAAAATAAAGGATACAGCCAGATGTTATGAGGAACGTTAAGCCTAAGAAGCTGACGATAAACATGGCAAGCCCCATTGATTTCTTTAGTATGCTGCTTGTTTCCAGACGGGAATCTTGAACAGACTTGTTGTCAAACTTTAAATGTTTGAAAATATCATTGGCTTTTTCAAGATTGGCTTCTGTCTTTAAATTGATCCCAATAAAAACAGAAGGTTTAAGCTCTTCCTTTAAGCGGGTGAAAACAGATTTATCAACAATAGCTACTGGAAAGCCCCCGTTTGTGAAATGCAATGAAATCAGATGCTGTTTCTTAAGTCCCACAAACTCTAATGGAATAACTTCTTTTTGTGTCTTTAATTCGATCTTCCCGGGGCCTTCAAGTGGCATAAACTTTTGCAAAGCATCATTATAGCCTGTAAAAATTGTCTGCCCTGGAGCGACATTTATTTCGGGAACATCTTGGTCACTAATGATTGATATCTGCATATTTTTCGGATTAAATTGTAATTCTTTAGATTTCAAATGTATAACGGGTTTTAAGTTGGCATGGACTGACAAAACTTCTATCTTTTTTTCATTATATTGAATTCCCTTTGTAGTCAATGCTTTTTCAAATTGGCTGGCACTTTTCAGATCGTCAAAAGAGAAATCAGCTGCCACATCATTCTGTGCACTTTTTTCTGCCGAGTAGTAGGAAATGTAACTTAGTGATAATAATCCGATAGCCAAAGCAGAAACGGTTGTGATAATGGTTAGCAGCAAGGCATTTGATTTCATTCGAAACATAATAGAAGAAAGTGATAATACTTCGCTGATATTTAAATAGCCGTCTTTTCGTTTACGTATCATCTGACAAATAAAACTGATAGAACCTTTATAAAAAAGATATGTGCCGATGATGACGAATGTTAGAATGGAAGCCATTGCTGTAAATAGCTGTTGTGTAGTGGTAAAATCACCGCCGAATAATTTGGATGAAATATAGTAGCCTATGGAAATAAAAAGAATGCCTGTAATTCCAATGATCATTCCGGTTATGGACAATCTTTTTACTTTTCCTTCAGTTGATGAAGTGACACGAAACAGGCTTAAAATGCTTTGCCTTTTAATAAACAGGTAATTCATTAGCATAATCAACAGATAGATCGCACAAAAAACGATTAAGGTTTGCATCAGTGCCTGAGTGGAGAACGTAAGCCTGGCGATTGCAATGACACCGGTAATTTTATACATAATCATGATGATTAATCTGGAAACAGAGAAACCGAGAAAAATTCCGGCAAGCAAGGAGCCGAAATAGAGAATAAAGTTTTCAGTACTCAATATGCGGAAAATCCTATTTTTGGTCATTCCGATTAACTGAAATAAGCCAATTTCCTTGCCCCGCCGTTTGATAAAAATATTATTGGCATATAACAGAAAGACTGCCACAATTGCGATCAGCAAGATAGACGCAGCCTGAATAGCTGCTGCACCCTTAATCGAACCTTTTGCCGCATCCATGGACGGGTCATATTGCAAGGTAACAAAAGCAAAATAAAGAGCGACACTGAAAATTAACGCGAACACATACAAATAATAATTTTTCAAATTCTTTTTCAGATTGCGGAAGACGAGATGATTAATGTTCATATTGCACACCGCCTAGCAGTCCTTGAGTTTTCATGATATCTTGGAAAAATATTTGCTGTGATTGTTCGCCTTTATTGAGCTGTGTGTAAATTTTCCCATCCTTGATAAAAATCACTCTACTAGAAAAGCTTGCTGAAACAGCATCATGTGTAACCATCACAATGGTTGATTTTCGTTTTTGGTTTAATCTGCTTAATTTGTTTAATAAATCGGAGGCAGATTTCGAATCAAGTGCCCCGGTTGGTTCATCTGCAAAAATAATGTTTGGTTCATGAATGAATGCCCGTGCTGCCGAGGTTCTTTGCTTCTGTCCCCCGGAAATTTCATTTGGATATTTGTCTTTGAGTTCATGGATCCCTAGTTCTGTTGCTACTTCTTGAAACTTTAGGTCGGCTTCTTTCTTCGAGACTCGAGTAATGGATAACGGCAGCAGAATATTTTCCTTTACGGTCAACGTATCAAGTAAATTGTATTCTTGAAAAATAAAGCCTAAATGTCGCTTCCGAAATTCTGCAAGCTCCTTTTCTTTCATTTTCGTCATTTCGTTTCCTTCAATTTTAATGACTCCACTGCTGGCCTTATCAATTGAAGACAGGACATTGAGCAAGGTTGTTTTTCCTGAACCTGATGGGCCCATAATACTGACAAATTCACCTTTTTCAATCGTAATATCGACTCCTTTTAATACTTCCTGTTTATTAAATTTATTGCCATAGCTTTTATAAATTTTAGTTGCTTCTAAAATCGTCATAGGGACACACTTCTTTATTTGATAGTTTTATTATAAAAGGGCAGTGCTGGTAGAATCCTTCGATTGAGCGAACAAATCAATAAAGGGGCTG
>NZ_BCUZ01000175.1 GCF_001591485.1 Neobacillus fumarioli NBRC 102428
AACCAATACACCTACTGAGTTTTCATAGAACTTTTGACACTACCCCTTTTCCTAATTATAACATATGTGATCCGGAAGCAAATGTCGAAAAATATTAGTAAAAATGCGAAAAAACCATTTTTGTAGTACAAAAGACACATTTTAGAACAAAAACCTGCTAGAAAAGTCCTTTTTTGGGCAAGTTATCCCCTCAAAAATAGCATTTTCGCAATTTTACATGGTAGCTGGGCCCAAGCTAAGATAAAGTCATCAATCAGAAAGGGGAATGGAAATATGATTAATCAAGTTACACTAGTTGGCAGATTGACAAGGGATCCGGAGTTGAAATTTACAACCGAAGGGACACCAGTCACACAAATTACGTTGGCCGTCAACCGTAATTATCGAAACCAAAATGGTGAAATCGATACAGACTTCGTTCAATGTACCCTTTGGCGAAAATCAGCCGAAAATACTTGCCAGTATTGCCGGAAAGGTGGAGTTCTTGGAATCACTGGGCGGCTGCAGAGTCGCTATTATGACAGTCGGGAGGGAAAAAGAATCTATATCACAGAGGTCATCGCTGAATCGGTCCGCTTCCTTAGTTCAAAACCAAAAGCCATAAACACAGAAGAAAGGAAAGAGGGAGGAGTTTCGGTTGGAATGTAGTAAGGAAAATGTCCGTAACTTGGAGCAGCTGCTGGAAAGTTTAATCAAAATGGTAGGCAAAGCGAATCAAAAAATAGACCATTTACAAACGCGGGTACGTCAGCTCGAATATCTTGTAAAAGAACAGCAGCTTGCACCAAAGGGCGGGCCTATCAGAATCTACCACCTAAGACCTCATGAACCCACCGAAGAAATTTCCCTTTAAATGACAATCTCCTGGACGATCATTTCCCCGCATTAGGTTGCCTTCATTAGAGAAAATCAAGATCTTGCCGCTATTTTCCCCAATTTCCGATTCCGGTTAATATGGTGCCGGAATTTTTTTCATAATACGGGGATATCAATAGACGAATTCGTCTTGTCCTAGCCTGCAAAAGAGCTAAGGGAAACATATCGCCATTAATGAAACTTTTTCCATTAGGCATGTATAAAAATTTTCGCAGCGGAAATACTATTTGTAAAAAACCCCCCTGTTTTTTGAGCTGCTGAATTTTCTGTGTCAGCAGCTTCTTTGTTTTTTCAGCCCCCTAATGAGACTACATTTTATCCTTATGCCGATTATTCGTTTTAATAAAGGAAACGATCGCATCGGCAAAAAAGGCTTTGCGTTTTGGTGGCATTAATTGAAGTTCAACAAGTGCCTTTTTCAAATTTGGCTCAACTTGAAGAAGCTGGTAAATGAGAGCTAAATCAGGATCCTCTAAACTTTCTCTAGCCATAAGCCCCGAATCTTTCGTACGGGGTTCTTGCTGGTTCAGTTCCATCAGTAAATAATCCTTGTCTATTTTAAAAACCTCGGCAAATTGCAATAGTGTTTGATAATCGGGTATATTTTTTCCTCTTTCATATCGGCTGATGGTAGAATGGTGCATCTTCATCAGTTTCGCAAGAGTTTCTTGAGACCAATTTTGCTTATCGCGCAGCATTCGAAGTTTTTCCCCTATGGACATCCTTATCACCGCCATAAAACAATGCTATTTTTACCATAGCGGGAAAGATGGTGAGGAAGTCTAAATGTGCACGGATTGCACATTATCTTATGTGAATATTGTGCACATTCGCATAAATAGCTTTTAAAGTAAATTAGGAGAAAAAGGAATTATGAAATTTCCGTCGAATAATGTTGTAAATTCATGTCATAAATAGGGGGGTATTTCTTTTTATGGGAATTAAAACGTTGTTGTTTATTGGTGAAAAGCCCAAAAGATCCAAAATAAAAACCACACGTAAACCAAAATTCTTCGATGCCGCCTTGCTATCATGTCAGTCACCTCATTTATTTAAGAATTCTCCATATCAAATCATTCATCTTAGCGATCGCCCCATCCATTCCTTTTACTTAAGTGATGAAGACATCAAAATGACATTCCTGCAGCATTCCATACAAATAGTTGGACAGAAACGCGAGATAAGTGACAAAGAGGCGCTTGATGCAGTAACAAATTTTCTCTTCAAAGAAGCGAATCGAGTGACAATTTTAAGTAATTTCCATAAAAGAAAGATAAAACCTAAATTAATGAAAGGAAAGAGATTACCAGAGAAAATCACATAACCTTTGGATTAAATACCGTTTTTTTACATCTTAAGACAAATTGTGATACTCTTTTAATGTTTTTGTAACATAACTGGTACATTGTTCTGTTATAAATATTGTTATTAAGGAGGGGAATATGCAATTGATAAAAAAGCGTATAGTTCTCGTGCTACTTACCATCTTGTTGAGCACATCAGGTTCAATGGCCGCCAATGCTCAAACAAGCAGTGAGGCCTTACATAATGCACAACAACAGCTAGAACAGCAACAACAAATTGTTAATCAAAAAGAACAAGAAAAGCAAACTGTCAACCAAGAAATACAAAGCATTCAACAAGAATTACAATCGATAAATAGTTATATTACAGAAAATCAGAAGGAAATGGCAGATACACAGAAAAAAATAGATGCCACAAACCAGCTGATTGAAAAGAAAAAAGAAGACATCGTGAACCTAGAAGACAAAATTCTTGCTCGTAAGGATATTATGAAGAAAAGAGCAGTCGCTCTTCAGCAAGATAATACTGTCAATATGTTTATTGACATATTATTTGATTCGAAAAGCATCGCAGATTTTATTCAGCGTGCGAGCGCAGCATCCACTTTAATGGATGCAGATAATACTATTTTAACAGAACAAAAGAATGACCTTCAAAAAATAGAAGAAGATAAAAAAGTGATTGACCAACAAGAAAAAATCTTAGAAGATCAGCAAAAAATTCTTGCAAGCAAACAACAAGAGCTGGCACAAAACTTACAAAAACGTCAGCAGGCTATGTCACAAATGCAAGACAAGTACAATCAAATTGTCAAAGAGCAAGCGCTTGCAGAACAACAAAAATCAGGTATTGAATCACAATTGAAGGATATTCAAGCGAGAATTGCTCAGGAAGAAGCGGCAGCAAAGGCAAGAGCCGCTCAGGAAGCTCAAGCAGCTCAAGAAACATCCTCTGCATCCGAAGTGCAAACTGGATCTACTTCTACTTCTAGTTCTGGGATGAACGGACAGGAGATGTATGTAACGGCAACTTCCTATACTCCATTTGATTCATACCATATTACAGCAGCAGGTTATGATATCGCAGCCAATCCAAATATGAGATTAATTGCAGTTGATCCATCGGTCATTCCATTAGGAAAACATGTTTGGGTAGAAGGTTATGGTGTTGCGATTGCTGGTGATACGGGCGGTGACATTAAAGGCCACCGAATCGATGTTCTCCTGCCAACCAAGGCTCAAGCAGAAGCCTGGGGCCGCAAAGTCGTGAAAGTAGTTATTTTAGATTAAGCCAAATAGATGAACTTGAGTTAGGATTCCGGAAATTTTCGGAATCCTTTTTCTTATAAAAATCGATTTCGATAATGGTCCAGCTCCGGCGCCTAGTCCCTCGTTATGTGCTCCGGCGCCATAGCTTATTCGAAGAGGCTTGCCTACCAGGAGGATTATTCGGAGAAGCAGGCAGGCTGACCAAGGTGCTTGCGCTTCTCTAAATCTCAGAGCTGCATTTGCATAAGTAGCAAAAGTTCAATCCCAATTCTTCCACGTAAAGAATAATTAATAGTGCTTTGCAATTTCTTGATCCACTTCTATAGCTCCTTTGAAAATAGCTGCCTTTTCAACATATATACCCAATCTATTATCATTTTTAACTAGACCTTTACTGTTTTGGGAAATTCTAAAAAACTCTAAGAAGGGTATAAATTTTTTAGATATACAAACGAACGTTCTATATTAATTTTGGAATTTTTAATCCAAAATAAAAGGCTCTACCCTGAAATAACTGTGGATAACTTTACTTTTAGCAGTTATTTCATTCATTGATGTGCCAATTTTTTTGCATGGATGTCTGTTAAAGGTGGATGTTGATTTTATGGCAAATAGGCGGAAGAATTCTTGCTAAATCAAGAAATTCATATAAATACCTATAAATAAGCGGATTTTTTT
>NZ_BCUZ01000176.1 GCF_001591485.1 Neobacillus fumarioli NBRC 102428
ATATCTCCGCTTATCTCTGCTTATTATGCCTCAAAATTTACAATAGACGGAAATTCTCCGCTTATGAATTCTCAGGCCTACGAATTACCACGCCTTTTCAAAAGACCATCAAAGGAATCCCTCTGTTATTTTTGAATGAAATGTACAGCTATTAACATAAAAAATGAAATGATGATTATACTTGTGACCCATAACCAGGCTAATCCCATATTGCCTGAATCAATGGCAACATAAATCGCTGTTGGGATTGTCTGGGTTTTCCCTGGGATATTCCCTGCAAACATGATAGTGGCTCCGAATTCGCCTAATGCTCTCGCAAAACTTAAGATAGCACCCGAAATGATTGCTCTAAGTGCAAGAGGGAGGGAAACGAGAAAAAATAATTGGAATTCACTTGCCCCGTCCACACGAGCGGCATTTTCAATATCTTGATCAATTTCTTCAAATCCCGCTTTTGAAGATTGATACATAAGTGGAAAAGCTACAACAGTGGACGCCATAACAGCCGCCCACCACGTAAACATCACAGGCTGTTTACATACCCATTCAATCAATTGACCTATTGGACTATTTCGGCCAAAAATGATGATTAACAAGAAACCGACAACGGTAGGAGGTAATACCAATGGCAAAAGGAACATGGTTTCAACGAGAACTTTCCCTTTAAATTTCTTATGAGCCATTACTTTTCCAAAAAACACGCCAAATATCCATACCCATATTCCTGATACACATGCGACCTCAATGGATTGTATAACGGGTGGCCAAAAGTTAGTTTCCATGTTTTATGGCTTTAAATCCGTATTTTTCGAAGATCTTTAAAGAGTAGGCATTTTGAAGATAATCGTAGAAAGTTTGAGCTTCTTTAGGATGGGCACTGTTCTTGATCACACCTACCGGATAGACAATCGGGTCGTGCGTGTTTGCTTTTGCGGTTGCGGCAATTTTCACCTTTTGCGAAGTCAACGCATCGGTTTTATAGATAATTCCGGCATCCACATTATTTGTCTCTACATAAGTAAGCACTTGGCGAACATCCTTGCCATATACAACTTTTCCTGCCACCCCGTTCCAGACGTTTAACCGTTTCAATGTTTCCCTTCCATATTGACCTGCCGGTACAGACTCAGGAGTGCCAAGTGCTAGTTTATCTGCTTTGGTGAGATCTTGGAATGTTTTGATTCCTTTATTTGAATTATTTGGAACGACTAACACAAGGTCATTCCCCAACAAATTAGTTCCCTTTTCAATCAACCCGTCTTTTACTAATGTTTGAAATTTGTCCTCCGCTGCCGAAAAGAATAGATCCACTGGTGCTCCCTGAGAAATTTGTTGCTGTAGTGCGCCTGAAGCACCAAAATTATAGGTGATGGTGATGTTTGGATGTTCCTTCTCAAAGGAGGATTTTATATCATCTAAGGCATTTTGCAAGCTTGCTGCAGCTGAAATCGTCAGATTCACTTTCTTTTCAGAAACGGTTTGTTTCGGCTCCGCTGATTTATTGCCAAAGCATCCTGATAAGGTTAGTAAAAAAAGCATGATCACATAAAGGAAAAGACTATATTTTCTCATCATATCCTCCTAATTATAACTATATATAACTAATTATAATTAGTTATAATGAAAATGAATAGCAAAAATAATGGAGGGATTCGAATGTCAAAAGAGCTTTCCTATACGATTGAAGAGGTTTCACAGCTGTTAAAGGTTTCCAAACTAACCCTTTATGATATGGTGAAAAAGGGCGAACTCCCTGCCTTCCGTGTTGGAAGACAGATGAGAATCGATGCCAAAGACTTGGAGACTTATATACAAAATCATAAAACGAATCAGAATCCTTCTCTTTCAGCCAATCCTCAACCCAAAAGTTTACAAACCATTGTCATTAGTGGACAAGATCTGGTTTTAGATATTCTCGGAAAATACATAGAGAAACATTCAACCTATCAATCATTAAGATCTTTTACAGGAAGTCTGAATAGTCTGATCTCAATGTATCATGGAGAAGGTGACATTGTTAGCTTGCATTTGTTTGACGGGGATACGGGTGAGTATAACCTGCCATATATCAAAAAGATTTTAGTGGGTGATCCATTTATTCTCATTAACCTTCTTTCCAGAAAAGCAGGTTTTCACGTTAAAAAAGGAAATCCGTTACAGATCACCCATTGGACCGATTTGAAACGAAATGATGTGAAAATCGTAAATAGAGAAAGGGGTTCAGGAGCTCGGGTTCTTCTTGACGAACAACTCAGAATTAACGAGATTCCTTCAAGGAATATAAAGGGATATGAAGACGAAGTGACCAACCATCTAAGCGTGGCTTCAGCGGTCTCTGCCGGAATAGCGGATGTAGGAGTGGGAATCGAAAAGGCTGCGAAAATTGTTGGCATCGATTTTGTACCGTTAATAACCGAACGGTATGACCTGATCATTCGAAAAAATGCTAAAACCGAAGGACTCATCAACACTGTAAAGACGATTTTGTCTTCCAGTCCATTTATATCAGAAGTAAATGCATTGGGGGATTATGATACTTCGATGACAGGGAGAATTATGTACGAGACCTATTAAAAGAAGGCATCTGATTTTCAGATGCCTTTTCATACATTTACTTGGTGAATTGGGTTAAATTCTCCAATCATTCATTTGTTTGTTGAAAATGCACCATAAATTCGCTAAAGGCTTTGCATGTTTCGTATGGTACGGCGTTGTAGGTGGATGCGCGGCAGCCGCCGACAGAACGGTGGCCGTTAACACCAATAAAGCCTTCTTTTTTGGCTTCGGCCAGGAATTGTTTCTCCAGATTTTCGTCTTTTAAACGGAAGGTAATGTTCATTAGAGAGCGGCTGTCTTTTTCGGCATGGCCGTTATAGAAGCCATTGCTTCTGTCGATTGCACCGTAGATTAATTTTGCTTTTTCTTCATTCCGCTTCGCTATTTCATTGATGCCGCCGATTTCTTTTACCCAGTTCAATACTTCGCCAAGCATGTAGATGCCAAAGGTTGGCGGTGTGTTATACAATGAGTTGTTTTTGGCATGTGTGCTGTATTTTAACATCGTTGGGATATTGGTATTGGCCTTTTCTAATAAATCCTTGCGGAGAATGACAACTGTTACACCTGATGGTCCAAGATTTTTCTGGGCTCCGGCATAGATGAAGGCAAATTTGCTTACATCAAATGGTCTGGAAAGAATATCACTGGACATATCTGCGAATAAAGGAACCTCGCCTGTGTCAGGAAAGTCTTTCCACTGAGTGCCAAAAATCGTATTGTTGGACGTTACATGAACATAGGCATCATCTTTGTTATATTGTAATTCTTCAAACCTTGGAATCCGCCGGTATTGGTCTTCTTTTGTACTTGCTGCATGATAGGCATTTCCAAAAAGCTTTGCTTCTGAATAAGCTTTTTCAGACCAAGCACCCGTCATCACATAACCGCACTTTTGCTCACGCGTCAAAAAGTTCATCGGAATCATGGAAAATTGCAGGCTGGCTCCACCCTGCAGGAACAGCACCTCATAATTCTCCGGAATAGACAGCAATTCTTTGAGAAGACGAATGGCCTGGTGATGAACCTCTTCATAGGCGGCACTGCGATGGCTCAATTCCATAACAGACATGCCGGTTCCGCGAAAATCAATCAGTTCCTCTTGGGCTTTTTGCAGGACAGACAGCGGAAGCGCAGAAGGCCCCGCGTTAAAATTATGGGCTCGTTTAAATTGATCAATCATGTTCGCGCACCTCAATTTTAAAATAACTTAATCTGATAATACCTTCTTTTTTGAAAAATTGGAATAGCCCAAAATTTTGGGAAGCCCTTACATTTTGAAAAAAATCTGTAGGTGTCTAATTTAAAGCAACCTTCATGATTTGTTCATACTTTGTTCATTATATGGAGGTATGATAAGGACATGAAATTGAATAACTCTTTTTCATATTCCCCCTTTTTAAATATTCCTTGATCCGGCATTCGCCGGATATTTTTTTGCAAAAGGATCTGTTATTGTTCATTGTCAAATTTCTGCAGGGTTACTCACTTAATCGGAGGAATTACGCTAATTTTAAAAAAATAGCGGTTAGACAAAGAAATAGGCGCAGGTTTGAGACCGTC
>NZ_BCUZ01000177.1 GCF_001591485.1 Neobacillus fumarioli NBRC 102428
GTAAAGTGATAAGGAGAGGGAAAAATGATTACATTAACCGGTAATACACTAACACTTCAAGAAATGAAAGAGGTTTTATTCAACGGACAAAAGGTGCGGGCTTCAGAAGAAAGCATGGAGGCGGCACAAAAGAGCCGCGAAGCTGTGGAAAGAATTGTTTCAGACAAAAGGGTTATTTATGGAATCAATACTGGATTTGGTAAATTTAGTGATGTGTTGATCGATCAGGAAGATGTACAAGACCTGCAGCTGAATTTAATCCGTTCACATGCCTGCGGTGTTGGTGAGCCTTTCCCAGAAGTTGTCGCAAGAGCGATGGTCCTCCTTCGTGCCAATGCGTTGTTAAAAGGCTATTCCGGCATCAGGCCAATGGTGATTGAACGATTGATTGAATTGGTAAATAAACATATTGTCCCCGTGATTCCGCAGCAAGGTTCACTGGGTGCGAGCGGGGACTTAGCACCGCTTTCCCATCTTGCATTAGTATTGGTCGGAGAAGGTGAAGTTTTCTATAAAGGAAGCAGAATGGATGCTTTAACAGCACTTCAAATGGAGGGAATATCCCCGATTACGTTGGAAGCAAAAGAAGGTCTTGCCCTTATTAACGGTACCCAAGCGATGACAGCGATGGGAGTTGTCGGCTATCTTGAAGCAGAGCAGCTGGCATATGAAAGTGAATTGATTGCGTCAATGACCATCGAGGGATTAAACGGAATTATTGATGCTTTTGCTGAAGAAGTTCAAACAGCACGCGGCTATCAGCAGCAAATTGACACAGCAGCAAGAATCCGCAAATACTTAAGTGACAGCTTGCTTACAACCATGCAGGGTGAATTACGAGTTCAAGATGCTTATTCTCTCCGCTGCATTCCGCAAGTACATGGTGCAACGTGGCAGGCGCTTGATTATGTAAAAGAGAAACTGGAAATTGAAATGAATGCAGCTACTGATAATCCGCTTATTTTTGATAATGGAGAAAAGGTCATATCTGGAGGAAACTTCCACGGGCAGCCGATTGCTTTTGCCATGGACTTTATGAAAATTGCGGTTGCCGAAATGGCGAATATTTCTGAAAGACGAATGGAGCGGCTAATAAATCCGCAATTAAACGATCTGCCACCGTTTCTAAGTCCTGAGCCTGGCTTGCAATCTGGTGCGATGATTATGCAGTATGCAGCTGCTTCGCTCGTATCAGAAAATAAAACGCTGGCCCACCCGGCGAGTGTGGATTCGATCCCATCCTCCGCGAACCAGGAAGATCATGTCAGCATGGGAACCATTGCTTCTAGGCACGCTTATCAAATCATTCAAAACACAAGAAGAGTTCTGGCAATTGAAATGATTTGCGCGATGCAGGCAGTCGAGCACCGCGGCATTGAGAAAATGGCAACCCATACGAAACATTTCTATGAAAAAGGCAGAGAGCAGGTAGCTTCTATAAAGCAGGACCGCATTTTCTCAAAAGATATCGAGAAATTGGCAGAGTGGCTGAAAACAATTGAATTTTCGCAATTCATGAAAGACCTTAGCTTTGAAAAAGGATCTAATTAAACCATACAAGAAATAAAAAGGCGTGAGTCCGTTCACGCCTTTTATTCCGTCTTCTCGGGAAGTAAGCGGGCTGTGTCGCCGCGTGTGTCTTCTTCTGTGAGTCTATTTTTAAATGCTTCTTGGGTAACGATGAATTCTTCATCCCCAATTGCATCTTGTGCATGCTTCTCCGTCAGACTATTTTTAGGAAAATTCCCCGGGTGGTTTTTATTTTTATGATTAAAATGTTCTCCACGGCCCAAATTCAACACTCCTTTCTTCCTCGCATGTAATATTCCCCAACTATTTAAAAAATATTTCTCGGGTAAAAACGCTTTGATATAATAGAAAACAATCCTATTGTTCCCATTAATTTTGTTAGTAATAAATGAACGAATTTTGAAAAAAGGGTTTCAATGCAGTAGAATTTGGATAATTTTATTCTGATATCCGTTTATAATGTGAGGAAGGTTGCTGAATGTGAACAAACAACGAGAAGGCATTAACAGGAATGCCAATGATGGAAAAAGGATTCTTTGTATCGGCGGTGCCAATGTGGACAAGAAAATTCAAGTTTTGGCAGAGGCGGCTTTTGGAACATCAAATCCAGCTGTTAGTAAAAAATCAAGGGGCGGTGTGGCACGAAATGTGGCCGAGAATTTAGGACGGCTTGGGGTAAAAACTGCTTTATTATCCTATGTTGGAGATGATCCCGATGGCGAATGGCTGCTACAATACACAAAAGAATTTGTTGATATTCAACCATCTCAAATCATAGAAGGAAATACGACAGGATGCTACACCGCCCTATTGGATGTTAATGGACAGATGATTATTGGGCTTGCTGAAATGGCGATTTATAATAAAGCAGCTGATCATTTTATTGAAGAAAATAAGAAGTATTTACAAGAGTCCGATATCATTTTATTGGATATGAACTATCCGAAACATGTGATCCATCAAATGATTGAGCACTGTAAAAACGAAAAGATCCCTCTCTGTATTGCGACTGTGTCTGCCTCCAAAACAGAAAAACTGCCCGATTCCCTTGAAGGTGTCACATGGCTAATGGCGAATCACAAGGAAGCGGAAGCCCTTTCTCAAATGAAAATCGTGAATGACGGAGACTTTTTTCGCGCTGCTGAGAAGATTTTAAAAAAGGGTCCTGAGAAAGTTGTTATTACAAGGGGAGAAAAGGGATTAATTTATTTTTCAAAAATGAATGAAATAGGTGCCTTAGTGGCACCAGACGTTCCCGTTGTTGATGTCACCGGGGCGGGTGATTCATTAATTGCAGGAATTTTATACGCCTATATGAAAGGGCTTAACATAGAAGACTCTTGCAAAATCGGCATGACCTGTTCACTAATGACCATACAATCAAATGAAACAGTGACTCCTGAATTAAATCAGCAATCATTACTAACTATCTATCACACTTATTTTAGTAAAGGTATTATTTATTGTTAATTACTTTCGGTTAAGGGGGGAATTTTTCAATTCCTCCCTTTATTCTATCCTTAGGAGCATAGTTTTGAAAAATTTGTTTACTAAGGGTAAGATAGAAAAGATGACTAAAACGCATATTTATGTTTACTATAGATCAAATTTATTTAAAAGGCAGGGAATCTTCATGATTGTTCTTAAATCACAACGGGAAATTGAAGCAATGAAAAAGGCGGGCGAAATTCTTGCAGCTTGTCATAAGGAAATTGCCAATTTAATCAAACCGGGGATTACCACCTGGGAAATTGATCAATTTGTTGAAACATTTTTACAGGAACATGGCGCCACTCCAGAACAAAAAGGCTATAAAGGCTACCAGTATGCGACATGCGCCAGTATTAATGACGAGATTTGCCATGGTTTTCCAAGGAAGGAACCGCTGAAAGAAGGCGATATTGTCACAATTGATATGGTGGTCAATTACAATGGCGCTTTGGCGGATTCAGCCTGGTCATATGCGGTAGGAAACGTTTCATCAGAAGTAGAGCATTTACTGAAGGTAACAAAAGAGGCGCTTTATAAAGGAATCGAACAGGCCAAACCTGGGAATCGAATCGGCGATATTGGCCATGCCATTCAAACATATGTCGAAAGTGAAGGACTTTCGGTAGTCCGCGATTTTATCGGGCATGGAATAGGTACAGTGATTCATGAAAAACCGGATGTGCCTCATTACGGACTACCGGGAAAAGGCCCAAGAATTAAAGAAGGTATGGTATTTACGATTGAACCAATGGTGAATATTGGAATGTTTTTTTCGAAAATGGATGCTAACGGATGGACAGCACGAACGGTCGATGGCACGTACTCTGCTCAGTATGAACATACCATTGCCATTACAAAAGATGGTCCGATCATTCTGACTGACCAAGATTAATTATGAAAAAACAGATCTATGAAGATCTGTTTTTTACTTTGTGCGCCCGGCATGGGTGTAATCTCTAGGGTGATAGTCCCGAACTGCGAAGGCAGAAGTAGCAGTTAGCTTAACGCAAGGGTGTCCGTGGTGACGCCGAATCTGAAGGAAGCGGACGGCAAACTTCCGGTCTGAGGAACACGAACTTCATATAAGGCTAGGT
>NZ_BCUZ01000178.1 GCF_001591485.1 Neobacillus fumarioli NBRC 102428
ATTCCGCCGACTGATGCATTATATAGAATCGAATACTGATTGATCACCACACCGCCTAAACATGAGCCTGCAGCGATTCCCAAATGCAAGGCTGAATTATTTAGACTTTGCTGGATATCGGCTGTCTTTGGTGCTGTTTCAATTAAATAATTTTGTTGTGCTGGTGTAATTGCCCAGCTTAACATACTCCAACCCATCATCACGATTACAAAAAGAGTGACGGAAAAGGTGACATTTGGCAGGATGAACAGAAGAAGGCAAAAAACAGTGGTAATGGCCAATATGCTCTTCTTCGAACCCCATTTGTCTGCCAAAAACCCGCCAAACCCGCCGCCAAAGACGGCCGAGATGCCAAAAATAAAATAAAAAATACTAACCCATGTGGAATCTAAATGCAATGAAGCCTGTAAAAACGGTGTAAGGTAAGCATACAGCGTTAAATGTCCTGTTAAAAACAAAGCGGATGTCAGTTGTGCAAACAAAATTTTTGGATTTTTTAATGTCTTTAATTGCTCTCCCAAAGGAATCATTACTTTCGATTTCATTTCCTTTAAAAAGAAGAAAACTCCTACCATGGAAACAAGTGAAAGAATGGCAATAAATAAGAACGGAGAGCGCCATCCGAAATGATTTCCAATGACAAGCCCTGCCGGTACACCGATCACTAACGAACCGCTAATTCCCATAAAGATGACCCCAATGGCTCTGGCACGGAACTCATCATTGACAAGATTGGAGGCCATCGTGACACATAATGCTATTAAAAGCGAACCGCATGCCGCAGACACCATCCTTGATAGAAACAGAACAAAGAAATTCGGGCTTACGAACGCGAGAATATTTCCCAACATAAAAATGAACAATGTCCAGAGACACAATTTTTTCCTTTCCACTTTCGCGGTTAAGGTTAACAAGACCGGCGATGCAAACGCAAAGACAAGCGAATATATTGTAATCAGTTCCCCTGCTTTACTAAGCGATATCGCCAATCCACTTGCCACAAGATCCAAGATACCGCCAACAATCAACTCGGCCATCCCTACCGCAAACGACACAAGAGCTAACATGTATACTTTAAAATTCAAGATATCTAACCTCCTCTCGATGATATTTATGGTTACTACGAATATAGTAACCTATTATTTTCTTAAAAAGCAAGCCATTTTTCATAGGTTTGTTTAACATGGTTTGAATCCAGTGTTGAACAAAAAAGAGAGATCATGATTTCACTCGCTTTCTAAGCCCACCATCCATGACAGTTACATTAGGAAAAATGGTTGTTTTCTTGGGTGTTTATACTCGAAGCGGAGGAGACTTCGGACAAAATTGAGGACGGGATCCTTAAGGTGTTCTATACGAAGGACATGCATCTTCAGACTGATTTGGGGATTCTAATGGGTTTTCTGTCCGAACCGGGGGCCGCTTTGGACTAATTGAATGGGGTTCAGAGCGGTTTCTGTCCAAACACGGAGGCGCTTTGGACTGATTGACCTCGTTTCAGCCAGGGTTCTGTCCAAACACGGAGGCGCTTGGACTGGTTGAACTCCTTTCAGCGGATTTCTGTCCAAACCTAAGACCCCTTCAGACTGATTTGATGATTCCCATATCTTTTCTGTCCGAACCCGGGGTCCCTTTAATTTATAGAGAAATTGGGCTTTTTCGTTACTTCATTAAAGCGTCCTATTATTAAAAGAAGTAATTGTTATTAGACGAACTCAAGTACTTAATCATATCGCTAGTTCTGATACGGTTCACCATAGTATTCCAATTAATTTAAATTTACTACTACACAACATACTTTAATCTGCATGGCTACTTATGCTTCAATACCTGAGCAAGTTCATATAGGGAATGGTACTGTTTAATTTGATAGTTTCTACCTTTCTTTTGCAAATACCCTTTATCACAAAAATGTGTAAACACATGCAATAAGTGCCGATAGGATACACCTAAATAATCACAAACCGTTACGTGTTTCTCCTTATAAACCCCTTCATCTGCAGTTTCTAAAATAAAATCCGCAAGCCGGTTTTCAAGCGGAAAAGCAAGACTTTGAGAATACTTTTCAGCCATAAGTGTTGCCTTTACACTTAGAAATTTCGTTAGTTCACGTAGAAACTTCGCATCTTCCAGCAATTGTGTGCGAAAGTGATGAATAGGAAGAGCAAAACAAATGGTCTTAGTTGTGGCTTGAATCCCTTTTGTATAGTACACGTCATTTAACAATTCCATTTCCCCAATGTAGTCATTTGCGTTGATAAAATTTATTAAGGAAACTTTCCCATTTTGATGTGTCACATATATTTTTGCTTTTCCTTCAATAACATAAAATAGAAAATACGGTCTCATGCCTTCTTGAATAATCCATTCATCACGTTGATACTCATGAATTTGTATAAACTCTTCGACTGGAAATGAAAATAAATGTGCGATGGAGTGTTCTTCCAGATAACGCTGCCTTTTCTCATTTTTATAAATTTCCATATATCACCTTTTTAATAATATGAGATATCTCATATTATTATAAGTATCCCCATGATACTATGCAATCAATGGGGTGATAAAAAATGAACACACAACGTTGGATGAATAGTCAGTTTTTTAGTTTTTTTATGACGTGGGGCATTTTTCTACCGTATTGGACCGGATGGATGATTCATACAAAAGGGATTACCGTTTCACAAGCTAGTTTGATTATGAGCTTAGGATTGGTTGCTAGGGGTCTCTCTACTTTGGTGGCATTTCCCTATTTCTCGGAAAAATTCAGTAGTAAAACATTATTACATGCAATGACCATCGGTACAATCATCAGCCTTTTGAGTTATATCCCGGCAACTTCCTTTACTGGCTTACTTTTGGCTACCTTGCTTCTACATTTCTTTTATCCAGCATTAATGCCAGCTTTAGATAGTGCGGCCGGTACACTTGTGCAAAAAAAACAATTAAAGGATTACGGCAAGAGCCGTTCATTTGGTTCAATCGGATTTGTTGTGTCTGGCATGATCTTAACTTTGTGTACCGGGGCATTAGGTGATGAAGTAATCTTATGGGCCCTGTTACTTGGGACACTGATATTTCTATGTCTAGGTTTTATGCATTCACCGGTTGTTTTATCGGAAAATCGTAAAATAAATCAAAATAAAAAACACGGGATGATGAGTTTATTCCGCATAAAACACTTTGGGCTAGTGCTTGTGATCGTGATTTTATTACAAGCAGCACATGCCTCTTATTACAGCTACGGCTATATCTTTTTACAGGAAATCTATGCACCAAAGTACCTGATTGGACTAATTCTTAACATTGCCATAATCGCAGAGATCATTTTCTTTTCCATTGCTGATAAACGCTTTCAGCGGTTTTCAGTTGGCTCCTTGTTGGCACTGGCGGCACTAGGTTCAACCATACGATGGTTACTGGTATTTTCCTTTTCTAATGTGATTGTATTCTGTATTGCACAAACCTTGCATTCATGCTCATTTGCAATGGGGCATTATGCCTTTATGAAATATTTGATTAAAAATATTCCACCTGCGCAGATTCCGAGAGCACAAGGCATATATTCAGCGCTGGCACTTAGCTGGAGCACTGCAATATTTACAATTTTCGGTGGCTATTTATACGAAATCGAGCCTAGATATGCCTTTATCGGAATGATTGTTTGTACGATACCATCAATGGTGCTTGCGCTTAGATATCGAAAACTGGAACTTCGAAAGGAAGTTTTAATTTCTATTTAGACCTTTATCTAATGAGAAAGACATTGTTATCTGCCAGTTAGATTTATCGGTTATAGGATAACAAAAACAGGAAATGGAGAGGTAATAACTTTATTATTTGATGTTGATGAGAAGCTTTGCGTTTGCTTTTTAAGGAAAAAAACATTCTCTTAACCAATGAAATCGAAGCATTATTAGAAAAGCGCAAGCGCCTTGGTCTGCCTGCTTCTCCCAATAATCCTCCTTGTAGACATGCGACGAGCTGAACATAAGCTTCTTCGAATTAGCTATGGCGCAGGAGCACATTACGAGGGGCTAGGCTGCTTGCGCTGGACAATTTTCGAAATCGAGTTT
>NZ_BCUZ01000179.1 GCF_001591485.1 Neobacillus fumarioli NBRC 102428
GGGGCTAGGCCGCTTGCGCTGGACAATTCTCGAAGTCAAAATTTCTTTACTATTAAACTAAAACGCTCAAGGTTTTTAACCCTGAGCGTTCTTTATTTTGCGCATAATTGGCTGAGCAAAATTAGTTGGAAAAACTATCTTATTATAAATTCACAGTATACTTGAATAAATTCAGAGTTTCTTTTGGCCCCACAATAATACGAGGGATTGTATACGGATTATCTCCCATTTTTGCATAACCTTCAGCAGTAGTAAATGCACTTTTGTATCCAAGATCCTTTAAAATCTGGATGGTTTGCTTATTATATTGTCCAAATGGATAAGCAAAAGAATGGGCGTTAAGGATTTTTTTACTTAGCGCTAAATCTGCTTTGACAATATTGTATGGTTTCGTTACTACATCAGACTTCTTATTTCCATTCAAATTATGAAGATTATTTGTATGACTATTAAATTCAAAGACGTCTTTCATTTGATTCATTTCCGGATAAGATAAAGCATTTAGTTTGTCTGGATCCCACTTACTTGGTGTTTTCTCTATTCTTCCTGTAATCATAAATTCTGTAGCTTTTAAGTTATATTTTTTTAAAACAGGGTATGCATAACGATAGACAGATTGTAAACCATCATCAAACGTAATTAAAACCGTGTTTTTCGGTAATATAATTTTTCCGTTTAAGTAGTTTTCTAAATCTCCTGTAGTAATAGAAGCAAAATGCTGTTGAGATAAATATCTCATTTGCTGATTAAATGACTCCGGTGTTATGGTAGTATCCGATTTTTTAAATAATTTATTCTCATTTTTTTCTAAGAGATGATGATAGGCCAATACTGGTATACCGTAATCCAATTTTACTGCGGTACGTTTAACATAACCAATTTTGCCTGCTATATCAATTGTTAACCAGTTTTTATCAAATTCAGACATTGGGAAGCGCTCGTCTTTTGGTAAAGAAGCAAATTGAACGACTGAACCCGTGTGATTACTGCATACAGGCGTACTTGCAAGTGTAATATAATATTTTATATTGGGATGTTTATTCAGATCATCACCAAGATGCTTTGAGTTCGTTGACAATATGACATCTTTTTTGGAAACCAGACCATAATTATTACCCACTCTGACTTCATACCAATCAGAACCATATTCCCCATTTGAATTAATTTCTTGACCGTTAGATAGACTGGCAATATTTATTAATCTTCCATCCAAAGATTCATATATTGGAACAACTTTTTTATTGGTTACTAAATATTTGCCTACGTTAACATCTACATTTTTCACCACAATTGCTTTTGGTTTTTTGGCCTTTAATGAACGAATATGATTAAATTTTGTATATCCCTTGAAACCGACGATGACTAATCCAACAACAATTAATAAGGGAATAAATAAAGCGATTTTCTTTTTCATATATTCACCCGTATTTTCTAAGATTTTTTCTTTTTAAGTTTAACTTAAGTTTGATAAGATATACTATATAGTTTGAATTAAAATTGGATTAATTTTTACTTTTGAATTATAAAACATATAATTAGAGCCGAATCATGTATGAACCGGCTCTTTTCTCATATTATTTATTATTTGCAGTTAATAAATCTATATTTCTAGTTACCTTTTCACTGTACGAGTAATCACCGTAACAATATGGATACCGTGATTTAAAAAAACTTTTTTTACAAGTATAAATTCGGGGGTGCTTTTGAACTTGTAATAAGGAAAAATTTTTGGCTAATTCCTCGCTATGTTTTCCTCCGTGTTCTGCCACATAATTTATGTAACCAATCCCCATATTGTAAGCTTGAATAATCGTCGGAAAATCTACTTGTTTTTTCTGACCGTAGGCAAGGATATGTTGAAAATGTTTGACCCCTAATTGGATGCTTTTATTTGGATCTTTAATCGAATTCGGGGGCAAGCCTATCGATTCAGATGATTGCATGGGGTCTCCCCCTTGACCATGACTTTCCTGTTGCATTAATGCCATAAGAACCGGAGTATATGTTTCAAGATGGTATTTGGCTAGTTCATCATGAATTAACGGTGTGTATTTTTTGACATTTACAAATGGATCCCGTTGAAAATACGGAATGTCATTGTCCCAATAGCAATAAATGAATATAGCTACTAAAGCAGAGAAAGGCAACAATAAGACGAATCTGGCTCGAATTTTATTCCGTATTCGTTTCTTCATTTTTATTAAACTCCTATTTTCATTCCTTTCTTCATTATAAAGGATAATCTCTTAAAAGTATTCTAATAAAAATTTTCTCACTTTTCGCCCCCTCCCTATATGTGAAAAATCCACAGGGAAATGTCCCCTGTGGACTTGCTCTCGCCAGTCTGTTTCTTAGTACATCCAATACTGATTTTAGGTAGTAGAAAACAATAGAGAAAATTGCTGTTACTGCTGTATCCAAATAGCTGCCAATATAACCCATAAGCATGAATTAAGTACAAATACTAGACAATTCTTTAGCTTCTTGAATGATTTTTTCGATCAGCTGTCTAGCTGTAAGACACTGAGCTAGCCTCGTGCTTTGCCCAGCCCAGAGTGACATATATTCGGATGTTCCCTTTTCAGCGGATGCCTTTCTGATCGTTTTTGTTAGTTCATTCTGCAGTGGATAATCAGGAACTTCATCTTCTCTATTGCTCATTTTTTCTGTAAACCTATTTTTCAGTCCTCTGGCCAACTTTCCAGAAAAAGTTTTGGTTAAGACTGTTTGATCTTCTTTCGCTCCAATAATAGCCTCCTTATGAAGCTGGTGTGCGCCGCTTTCTTCGCAAACTAGGAAGGCCGTGCCCATCTGTACAGCTTGTGCTCCAAGACATTTTGCTGCCATTAGTCCTCTTCCATCCATAATACCCCCCGCAGCAATAATAGGGATCTTAATTTGATCGGCTGTTTGAGGAATAAGGGAGATTAATCCAATCAAACTCTGCTTATCTTCTCCAAGGAAACTTCCCCTATGTCCCCCTGCTTCCGCGCCTTGAATAACGACAGCATCCACTCCTGCCTTTTCATTCAAAATCGCTTCCGCTACCGTTCCAGCAGTACCAATAACAATAACGGAGTTCTCCTTTAATTTCCTTAGGATTTTAGAATCCGGCAGTCCAAACGTAAAGGAACAAATCGAAACCTTCTCTTCTATTATCACATCTATATGTTCGTAGAATGTCTTTACATCCTGTTCAAAGCTTGGCAGTTTTGGCTCCACTTTCGATACATGTAATTCTTGTAAAATGGGCTGTAAGAAATTTTTTGCCTTTGCAATTCTTTCTTGATCGGCATTATATGGATTTGGAACAAACAAATTCACCCCAAAAGGTTTGTCAGTTAAACTTTTTAATTCCTGAATTTGCTCACGCAATTGGGATGGAGTCATATAACCTGCCCCAATCATACCGAGTCCGCCTGCATTTGAAACTGCAGCCACCAATTGAGAAGTCGTAACCCCTCCTGCCATTGGTGCTTGAATAATAGGATATTGAACCCCTAACAACCTTGTTAACCCATTTTCCCACATATGTATTCCACCGCCTTATGTGTATTTCGTTTTTATTATATATACCCCTTTCCTTTGATAATAATATTTCAGATTTATTAAATTACCATTATTTTAATAGGAAGAATCATGACTTAGAAATTTTTTATGCATATTCTGTTGCAATGAAAATAGCAACCTATAAATTAGGTATTTGCCAGTCGATTTCCTCTACCCCGATTTCCCGCAAAATGGCGTTTGTCCGGGAAAATGGTCTGCTGCCAAAGAAGCCCCTAGCCGCGGAAAATGGACTGGGATGAGGAGATTTTATGATGAAATGCCAGGGTGAAGTGATCAATTGCTGCTTTTGTTGGGCAAATTTCCCCCAAAGGATAAACACTACAGGTGTCTTTCTTTGATTCAATGTTTCAATGACTTTGTCCGTGAATTGTTCCCATCCTAAATCTTTATGGGAATTTGGGGTTCCGGCCCGGACAGTTAAAACCGCATTAAGCATTAATACCCCCTGCTTGGCCCATTC
>NZ_BCUZ01000180.1 GCF_001591485.1 Neobacillus fumarioli NBRC 102428
AGCCAGAAAGAGCAGCAAAGGGCAAGTGGTGACTTACTCAACTATTAAGGGAGTTTATGGAGTTATTTTGAATTAATAAAATTAACTACCTAAAAATATTGAAATTCCTAAACATCATGAAAAAATTATGTAAGCAATTTCATTAAAAGAAACAAACTCAAGGGAAGGATGAGGGAGAATGAATATAGGTCAACAAGAATTAGACGTTCCACAGCAAACGCCTCAAGAAGAAAAAAAGTTAAAGCGGGTTTTGAAATCCCGGCATTTAACGATGATCTCGATAGGAGGGGCAATCGGAACAGGATTGTTTCTTGGAAGTGGTGCCTCTATTTCCCAAGCTGGACCGGGAGGGGCACTGTTTGCTTATATTTTTATCGGGGCAATGGTGTACTTTGTCATGACAAGCCTAGGGGAACTATCTGCCTTTATGCCGACAAGCGGTGCGTTCAGCACATACGGGACTAAATTTATTGATCCGGCATTTGGTTTTGCTGTGGGATGGACTTATTGGTTTAGTTGGGCCATGACCATAGCTGCAGAATTAACTGCTTCAACGATGGTTATGAAATTCTGGTTCCCGCATAGCTCATCATTGCTATGGAGCTTTTCATTTTTAGCGTTAATTTTTCTTTTAAACTATTTATCTGTTAAGGGATACGGAGAAGGGGAATATTGGTTTTCACTTATTAAAGTGGCTGCAATTATTATCTTTATTGTCGTAGGGCTACTCATGGTTGTCGGCATTATGGGCGGACAAGCCATCGGATTTAAAAATTTCACCGTAGGAAAGGCACCTTTTAGCGGTGGCGTACTTGGTACTTTTGCCATTTTTCTTGCCGCAGGATTTTCTTTTCAGGGTACGGAAATTGTAGGGGTTGCTGCAGGGGAAAGTGAAAACCCTGCCAAAACAGTACCAAAGGCAGTTAAAAGTACTTTCTGGAGAATCCTTATTTTTTATGTATTGGCGATCTTTATTATAGGGCTCATTATCCCCTACACAGACAAAAAATTGCTAAGTAGTGATATCATGGTCAGTCCATTCACGCTTGTATTTAAAAAGGCCGGTCTAGCCTTTGCAGCATCACTCATGAATGCAGTTATTTTAACAGCCGTGTTATCGGCCGGCAACTCAAGTCTTTATGCTTCTACCAGAATGCTATATGCAATGGCAAAAGAAGGCCAAGCTCCTAGTATTTTTGCAAAGCTGAATAAGCGAGGAGTACCTGTTGCAGCTATCATTTTAACGACCATTATTGGCATGCTAGCATTTCTTGCCTCCATCTTTGGTGATGGTACTGTATATGTATGGTTAATGAATTCAGTCGGAATTACCGGTTTTATCTTCTGGCTTGGTATCTTAGCAAGTCACTATCGGTTCCGCAAAGCCTATGTGGCTCAGGGTCATTCGCTTGACAAGCTGCCGTACCGGGCAAAATGGTATCCATTTGGACCAATCTTTGCGATTGCTGTTGGTTTACTCGTCACTTTAGGTCAAGATTACCAGGCGTTTCTTGGAGGGAAAATTGATTGGGGCAGCGTAATTGCCGCCTATCTTGGCATTCCTTTATTCCTTTGCTTATGGTCTGGATTTAAGTTCATAAAGAAAACAAAGGTAGTGAAGCTAGAAGAATGCGAATTTGATTTTGACTTTGCGACAAAACATGATTGATCGATTTTAGGGAAGGGAGTCCCGCAAAAGTTTTGGGACTCCTTCACCGAAGATGGTAATTTTAATTAAAAAATGTTGGAAAAATTAATTTATCCCTGGGGTGGCGTTACAGGATAAGCTGGAGTGTACGCTAGTGCTTGTGAGTGAAAAAATCATCTTATATTGGATTATCTTTTAATAATGAACCGGTAACCGCGTTTTTTCTACTTAGAAAAATTTATTACGTAAAATATAAATTTTACGAAATAATAGCAAGATTTTTAAAGAGGAGGTATAATTTTATAACGAGGTGATTTTTTCATGAGAAACCAAAATAAACAAGAAAGTTTTAAAAAGCTTCAAGCTCTTCTTAATGAGCTGCCATGGTATGTTGAAGAATATATTAATCATAAATTAAGAAAGCTTTCGACGGCATCGTTATTTAATTATTGTCATGATTATAAAATCTTTTTCAACTGGATGATTGCTGAACAATTATGGAACGGCAGCATGAAAGACATCCCGCTGGAACGACTGGAGCAAATGACGGTTCTTGAAGTGGAAAGCTTTTTAAACTATTTGCATTACCAGTTGGATAATAAAGAACTAACGGTAAACCGTAAGCTTTCAGCATTAAAATCACTATTTAATTACTTGCAAAATATTGCAGAAACGCCGGATTTAAAACCATATATTCATCGGAATGTCATGGCCAAAATCGAATTCAATGAAATAAAAGAAAGCATGGAGACTCGTGCCAATAAAATGGAAGGAAAAATTTTACTTGGTGATGAGTATGAGAAATTCCGTTTGTTTGTCGCTCACGATTATGGAGAAATCAACAAGGAAAACAAAAAAGTCTATAACTTTTATCAATTAAATAAAGAGCGTGATACCGCAATTATATCATTAATCTTGGGATCTGGACTGCGTCTTTCCGAACTCGTCGGACTTGATTTGGATGATATTGATTTCAGCAAGTACTGTGCCAGAGTCATTCGAAAAGGAAATAAAGAGCAATTCGTCTTTTTCAGCCGGACAGCAATGGCAGATTTGCAAGATTATTTATCTGTTAGAACAATAAAATACAAAGTTGATAAAAATAATAAATCTCTTTTTGTCTCAGCACCGATGGGACCAAAAGGAACAACACGAAGACTTACGGCACGTGCGGTTGAAAAACTGGTTGAAAAATATGCAGCAGCATTTGGCAAACCAGCATTATCCGTACATAAATTAAGACATTCTTTTGCCACTAGATATCATCAAGAAATTAATGATGTACCGAAGTTAAGGCGGCAGCTGGGCCATTCATCCATTCAAACAACAATGATTTATACGCATATAAAAAATGATGATTTAAAAATGGCAGTTGATAAAATGGATATGCCGATTGAACAAGATGAATAAATCTTTAATGTAATGAACTGTATTATTTACAGTTTATTACATGTATATAAGTTTACATAATATTATTACGGTTGTTAACATGTGATATGTCTCAAAAACTAAGTATACTTAATAAAATGAGACAAAAGAAATTTTAAATTTATTTGACTATGGATCTTTAACTAAACTGCCCCCTCTTTTTAAAATCTTGACCTCTTTACAAGCTATCGACATTGAAAATCAATAATTATTTTCTGTGTCTCCCTCCGACCGCTGGTACTTTATACTCAAGCTGAAAATTGAATATAGAACCTCCTCCCTCCCTTTCTCAAAACTTTTCCAGTAACCAATAAGAAACAGCAATGTTGTATATCCACTTGCTTTTTATTCGTTTATATCGTATTATTAGATATATTCTTCTATTACGATACAAGGAGTTCTAGACATTGAATGATATAAAATATTTAAATCAACTATGGACGGATATATACTATCAACTACGATATATCCATCCGGAAAAAATCACCCACCAAAGTGTCAGAATTATGCAAGCTATTCAAAAAGAAGAGGAAGTGGGAATAAAAGAAGTCGCTGAGGTTATTAAAGTGTCTCATAATACTGCTTCAGAACATGTTAAACGTTTGATTGAAAAAAAATATGTATTTAAGACCCGGAGCAGCAAGGATGAGCGAAAAGTTATTCTAAGACTTACGGACCTGGGCAATGAAGTACTAGATCGACATACTAGTCTTGATGAAGAAAAGCTCCACTCCCTTCTGTTTAAATACATGAATGAACAAGAAAGAAAACAAATCCTAGACGCATTTACGTTGATGAAAGAGAGAGCATTTGAAATTTTTACAAGAGTAAGCGT
>NZ_BCUZ01000181.1 GCF_001591485.1 Neobacillus fumarioli NBRC 102428
GCAAATCTAAACGAAGGAGAAATTATGATTGCACCATTTACTGACCCAGGATGGACTCCATTATTTCATTCTGCAAAGGCTTTGGTTATGGAAGTTGGTGGAATGATGACACATGGAGCAGTGGTAGCCCGCGAATATGGCATACCATCTGTCGTTGGAATCGATAACGCCACAAAAGTTATAAAAAATGGTGATTATATTAGAGTAGACGGAACTCAAGGGTATGTACAAATACTAGATAAACCCACCCAAATTTAAGCTTTTTATCCCCGAGGGTTTCATATCGTTCTACCTACACCTATTTAGATTCGCATCAAGACCCAAAAGAAAAGGGCACTTATAAAGAATTTGACATGATATTGGCTGCACTCCTGTCAAAGGAAGCGTTAGTTCTACGAGCTAAAGTAGCAATCAATAATTATCTTGATCTTCCACAATCAGGCGTGATTCTTGAGCAAGAAGTAAATGGGCGATACATATTATACATGACTAATATGTATTGCCCTTTATTTTTTATGACTTTCTAAAATCTAGGTCTTGATTACGGATGATATCCTCGTTTTGTCGACTGAATCCCTTAAATCTTGCATTGTTAGGATATATTATATGAGAAATGAAGATTTTTCCAATCGTAGAAGCTGTTCTTTCATCTCTAATCCACCGCGAAAACCGGTTAACTTTCCATTTTTCCCAACCACTCGGTGGCAAGGGATGGAAATTAAAATGGGATTAGCACCAATTGCTCCCGCTACAGCGCGGACGGAATTAGGTATTTGCAGCTTTTCAGCCACTTCAGAATAGGAATAAGTCTTTCCATAAGGAATTTCCATTAGCATATGCCAAACGGATCTTTGAAATGGCGTTCCATGAAAATCTACAGGAAAAGAAAAATCCTTTCGTTCTCCGCGAAAATATTCAATATATTGTTCGGCATAAGGCTGTAAGTTCTCATCATTTTTCTCAAGCCTGTAATCAGGCAGTTTTTTTGTCACCCATTCTGCTAATTCAGCGAAATCTTTATTTTGCGATCCAACATAGCAAAGCCCTTTGGCTGTCGCAGCAAGGTATATATTCCAGTGGCCAACATTTAGTAAACTCCAATAAACGGTTTGATTCAACTTGGTCCCAACCTTCCTCCGAAATTCTCTTTCTTTTTAGTATACACCGAAAACATGTTCCATTTTAAGTTTTATACCAAAAAGATTGCATATATTTTTGAAGTCATTAGCGATTATGTCATAATTGAGAAAAGTTTCTCAGAGAGAGGAAAAATAGGTCGAAAATGTTCGAAATAAATCCTTTCCACTATATAAAAATGTTCGTTATCTTGGTAAAATATTAATCGGAGACAAAAAGTCTCGAATTCTATAAAAAAGCAGGATTATTTTTTGAAATATATATCAATTTAGACAAAACCAGGAGGTAACCTTTCATGTGGGATGTTGATATGAATATAGATCAAGTAGCGAGAATAAAAGTAATTGGGGTCGGCGGCGGTGGCAATAATGCGGTAAACCGGATGATTGAAGACGGCGTCCAAGGAGTAGAATTCATTGCTGTTAATACCGACGCACAAGCTTTGAAACTATCAAAGGCCGAAATCAAGATGCAAATTGGTGCAACATTAACAAAAGGACTTGGAGCAGGGGCAAATCCGGAAATCGGCCGAAAAGCTGTAGAGGAAAGCAGAAGAGAAATCGAAGAGGCTTTAAAAGGTGCTGATATGGTATTTGTTACCGCTGGTATGGGCGGCGGCACAGGAACAGGTGCGGCACCCGCGATTGCCCAGATTGCTCATCAGCTTGGAGCGTTAACAATTGGAGTAGTTACACGGCCATTTAAGTTTGAAGGTCATAAGCGGGCAGTAAATGCTGCAAATGGAATTAAATTAATGAAGGAAGCGGTGGACACGTTAATTATTGTACCGAATGACCGCCTTCTGCAGATTGTTGATAAAAGAACTCCGATGGTTGAAGCATTTAGAGAAGCGGATAATGTCCTTCGCCAAGGGGTAAAAGGGATCTCTGATTTAATTGCTGTTCCAGGGTTAATCAACCTTGATTTTGCCGATGTGAAAACGATTATGTCGAACCAAGGGAGAAGGCCGGGCAGTGGAAGCTGCTAAGAAGGCGATCTCCAGTCCGTTACTTGAAACTTCGATCGACGGAGCACAAGGTGTGCTCATGAATATAACAGGCGGGACCAATTTAAGTCTTTACGAAGTTCAGGAAGCAGCAGATATAGTTGCATCCGCAGCAGATAAGGACTTGAACATGATTTTTGGCTCGATCATAAATGAAAGCTTGAAAGATGAAATTATGATTACAGTGATTGCCACTGGTTTTACGGATAAAGATGCATCCGAGGATCATCGTTCCCGCGAAGCATCCATCAAACCAAAATCTCCTTTAAGACCTCGGTTTGAAGAGATAGAGCAGGAAGATCATAGGAATCATGACCGAGTACAACGGCAGGATTCTGAAAACAAACAGGATCGGCTGGATACGGAAGATTTGCTAGATATTCCAACCTTCCTGCGTAATCGAAACAGAAATCGCCAATAATATTGAATTGAAAAAGGCTGCTCGGAAATGATCGAGCAGCCTTTTTCAAAAGATAAGAAAGTGTAATTTCGACTTCGAGAATTGTCCAGCTCCGGGCGCCAGCGGCTCGAGGTTTTCTTTGAAGTTGAAATTTTCTCAAATTAATGATTCTTGAAAGCGTATGCTATAATAATGTTGTAAATCCATCAATAAGGAGCATCAGCTATGTTAAAGGACTTTTTTATCGGACTGTCACAAAATCAACTTTTAAATAATGCAGCTAAGAAATATGGGTTAAAATTAGGAGCACAAAGTGTTGTTGCTGGAACGAATATTGATGAAGCGATTAAGAGTATGAAAGAACTTAATGCGCATGGAATTTCTTGTACGGTTGATAATCTTGGAGAGTTTGTTTTCAAGAAGGAAGAGGCAGAAGAAGCAAAAGAAAATATTCTTAAAGTGATTGAAGCGATTCATGAAAATAATGTGGATGCCCATATTTCCTTAAAACCAACACAATTAGGGCTTGATATAGATTATTCATTTTGTTTAAGTAACTTAAGAGAAATTGTAGATAAGGCTCATGGTTATGACATGTTTGTCAACTTCGATATGGAAGATCACAGTCATTTGCCGCAAACCTTTGAACTATTAGATGAACTGTCAATGGAATATGATAATATTGGTACAGTCATTCAGGCCTATTTCCATGATGCGCAAAAATATCTGGAGAAATATAAAAATTTCCGTCTCAGAATCGTAAAAGGAGCTTATAAAGAGCCTGAAGAAATCGCTTACCAAGATAAGAAGGAGATTGATGCCAACTTTATTAAATTAACGGAATGGCATCTATTAAACGGTAAATTTACTTCTATTGCCACCCATGACCATCGCATCATTAATCATGTAAAGGAATTTGTTAAAAAGCACAATATATCAAAAGATAAATTTGAATTCCAAATGCTGTACGGATTCCGTAAAGATCTGCAATTAAAATTGGCGAAAGAAGGCTACAATTTCTGTACCTATGTTCCTTTTGGCAACGATTGGTATGGCTATTTTATGCGCCGCCTTGCAGAAAGACCGCAAAATTTAAACTTGGTAGTTAAGCAAGTATTTAATAAAAAAACCAACACTATGATTGGCGTAGCCGCTGGCGCATTTTTATTAGGCAGGATGAGCAAAGCTTCTAAGAAAAAACGCCGATAAAGCAATATTGTTAAGGAAAAAGCACCCATAAAAAAAGGGTGCTTTATTTCGTTAAATTGAGTTCCTTTAACTTAGCGGCTTGAACGACGAGAGCGGAGGCTTAATCGGCGAGAAGAGCGACGA
>NZ_BCUZ01000182.1 GCF_001591485.1 Neobacillus fumarioli NBRC 102428
GTAAAATGTAAATAAAGAAAACCGCTGTCATCAGTTGATGACAGCTTTCGTGTTTTTTAGGGGTCGTGATGATGATTATTCTTTTCAATTAGGAGGGAAAAACAATGAATTCGGAAGTAAAAGTTCTTACAAAAGCAAACCAAAAAGTCAGCTTTCTAAAAAAAATAATGCCGCATATGGAACTGATTGCGGCCGCTTTAAGCGGGATCTTCATTGCTACAGGCTGGCTCTTGGATAAATTCGGCTATTTACCAGAGTCCATTATTGCTTATCTGTTCGCTTTTGTAATTGGCGGATTCGCTAAGGCAAAGGAAGGGATTGAAGCTACTATTGAAAATAAAGAATTAAATGTAGAAATGCTGATGATTTTTGCCGCAATTGGTTCAGCCATTATTGGTTACTGGACGGAAGGGGCGATCTTGATATTCATTTTCGCTGTCAGCGGTGCTCTCGAGACATACGCCATGAATAAAAGTAAGAAAGAAATCGGATCACTTATGGAGCTTCAGCCTGAGGAGGCTCTCTTGATTACCAATGGTATTGAAAAACGAATTCCTGTAGCAGAATTACAGCTTCATGACCAAATTCTCATCAAACCTGGTGAGCGGGTGCCGGCTGACGGGATCATTATCAAAGGACAAACAACGATTGACGAAGCGGCGATTACCGGTGAATCGATGCCTGTTTCAAAAGGGGTTGATAAAGAAGTGTTCGCCGGAACCGTGAATATGACAGGTTCCATCACCATTGAGGTAACAAAAGAAAGCAGCGATACGTTATTTCAGAAAATCATTCAGCTTGTCCAAAGTGCCCAGAGTGAAAAGTCTCCATCCCAGCTTTTCATTGAACGCTTTGAAGGAACCTATGTCAAGGTGGTCCTCAGTGTTGTTACCTTGATGTTTTTCCTGCCACATTTCTTATTAGGCTGGAGCTGGCATGAATCTTTTTACCGGGCCATGATTTTATTGGTTGTGGCGTCCCCTTGTGCATTAGTGGCATCCATTATGCCTGCTACTCTTTCGGCGATTTCCAATGGGGCCCGGCACGGGATTCTAGTAAAAGGCGGTGTCCATCTCGAGAATCTCAAGTCTATACAAGCGATTGCCTTTGATAAAACAGGAACTCTTACGAAAGGAAAGCCGGAAGTGACCGAAGTTGTTGTGCTTGAGGGTTTAAACAAAGAAGAAATCATATGGAAAGCCGCATCGATCGAACGGCACTCCAATCACCCGCTAGCACAGGCTATTGTTCAATATGCAAAGCAAACTATTCGCGGGGAACTCCTTCACCCCGATAGTCTTGAGGATGTCCCCGGTTGGGGCGTTAAAGCCGTCATTAAGGGAGAACAATGGAAGATCGGGAAAGACACTTTTGTCGGTAAAGAGAATGCTGAACGTTTTGCTGAAGGGAAGGCTGCAGAACTCGCCGATCAAGGAAATACGCTGGTCTTTATTGAAATAAACGGCAAATTAAGTGCGATGTTTGCCCTAAAGGATGTCGTAAGAGAAGAAACGAAGTATGCCATCGATCATTTAAAACAACAAGGCATTCATACGATCATGCTGACCGGGGATAGCGAGAAAACTGCTCGGGCCATTGCAGCTGAAAGCCATGTAGATGAGTATTTCGCTGAATGCCTGCCTCAAGATAAAGTAGAGCAGCTAAAAAAGCTTAAATCCAACCACAAAACCGTAGCAATGGTCGGTGATGGCATTAATGATGCACCGGCACTAGCCATTGCCAATGTCGGCATTGCCATGGGGGAAGGAACAGATGTGGCGCTGGAAACAGCCGATATTGTTCTAATGAAAAATGACCTACCAAGAATTGCGGAAGCGATCAATCTTTCCCGGCGTATGAACAAAATTATTAAACAGAATATTGTCTTTTCTATTTTAGTGATCATGACCTTAATCTGTTCAAACTTCTTCCAGGTGCTTGACTTGCCATTCGGCGTTATCGGTCATGAAGGCAGCACCATTCTCGTGATATTAAATAGCCTAAGGCTGTTAAAATAATTTGAAATAAAACACCGGGTGAGCCCTTTCACCCGGTAATTTTTATTAGGGCACCATTAATGGTATCCGTTTGTCCCATTTGCAGAGCCTGAAGTTTTGTTCCCTTTGCTGCCCTTACCTTTTTGCTTTGTGCTGCCGTCTTTTTTTGTATGTTTGGTCATCGTTCTAACCTCCCTTTCAGTTGGGGCATTCCCCTTCATAGTTTGAACGGAACACACTTTTTCATTAAGGGGAAGTTTTAACAGTTTGACCGGTTTTTTTCACTATAGAAAGCATTAATCTCCCCGCCAAGAATAATAATGAAGGCGGATATGTATAACCAGATCATTAACACAATGATGGCACCGATACTCCCATAGGTAAGCGAAAAACTGCTAAATTTTCCAACATAAAAGGACAACCCTAAAGAGGAAACAATCCAGCCAAGCGTTGCAAAGGCTGCTCCGGGCAGGGCGCTGCGGCAGCGAAGCTTTACATTCGGCGCAACCCAATAAAGACCAGTAAAAAGGATAAATAAAATGATGGCACTAACAAGCCAGCTTAATGAATTCCAAACTTCCATAAATTCTGAAGAGTAGCCTAACTTTTTAAATAGAAACATCCCGATTTCTCTTCCAAAGATCGGCAATAGGACGGTAAATATAAAGGCAAAAACCATTCCAAATGTCAGCAAAATCGACATAGTTCTTGAAACAAAGAATGACCTGCTTTCCTTTACTTTATAGGATCGGTTAAAGGCAATAACAATCGCATTAATACCGGTAGATGCCGACCAAATCGTCCCGATAATCCCAAAGGAAAGTAGCCCGCCATTTCTTTCTTTCATGACTTCATTGACTGTTTTTTCAATTAATTGCATGGCCTCCTTTGGAGCAAACTCTCTTACGGCCCCCAGCATATCCTCCCGTGAAATCGGAAAAAAGGGAAGCATCGTAAAGATGACAATTAACATAGGAAAAAGAGAAAGAAGCAAATAATAAGCCAATTGGGCACTTAACCCGGAAATGTCATCTTCTTGGATGCGATGCCACAAAAGTTTAAATAAAGAGGAGCGGATCATATCTTTCTTCTCCATAATCACCTCTCCTTTATCTAAATCAAATCCTCATTCTCGTCGTTCTTTGTAAAAGTATCCTTGGTCTCCTTGATCCGATCTATTCCTTTTGGGGTTAATTCCCGAAGTTCATCTACCTTATCTACTATAAAAGAAATATCTTCACTAACTTGTTCCACTGTAATCCTCAGTTTTTCCGCTGTATCTTTCACTTTATCGACCATTTCCCCTGGATGCCTTACAAAATGGGCAGCTTTCTTTACATTTTCCTTCATTACTTGGCGTGTATGTTGATCTAACAAGGTGACGGCACCTCCAGCAAATGCTCCGAGAACGACACCTTTCCAAAACTGGTTTTTCTTTGTCATTGATGAACCTCCTGCCAATTTTTTCTCTATATTATTTTGCTCTATCTTATTTGGCGATGCAAGTTTCTAATGATATTTACCCAATTAAGGGACAAAACTAACTAGAAAACGTTTATAATGGACTTATCAGAAGAAAGGGTGTGTATAATGAATTTATCGCAAAAGTCGCCAGAAAATGTGGAATATATGATTGAAAAAATAAAGGAAAAGCTTAAAGTGCTAAACCTTGGGGCCATCAAACCTTCCCACTTTGATGAAGAAATGTACGAAGAATTAAAAGAAATTTATGAACTGGTACAAAAAAAATCTTCCTTTAGTCCAAACGAAATGCAGGCCATAGCCGAAGAATTAGGAAATCTTAGAAAATCGAGTAGGGGGG
>NZ_BCUZ01000183.1 GCF_001591485.1 Neobacillus fumarioli NBRC 102428
CCCCTTCTTATCATCTTTATCGCGGCCGTTCTGATGCAACAAATCCGAATGAGACGTAATCCTGTACCGGAATCCACGCCCCGATGCCTTGCGAGGTGACGTTCTTCACCACAATAAATTTACGATTTCCTTTCAGCATAAGATATACTTCTCCATAAGTTACTTTTCCTTTTTCACTGATAGCAGGGGCATAGGCATACAGGTACCCAAGACGATTCGGCTGGATGTTATAAACATGGTCGTTTTTGGTGCCTGCGCCAATAATCGTTTCAAATGCCAACGGAAGATTCGTTTTCTGCATGGCTTTTAACATCATCATTTTTTTTACATCTTCTGCATTAGGAATTTTCGAAGTTAAGCCGCCTCTAATAATTTTCTGTGATTCCTGGACATATTTGATTTGATAAGGAGCGTTACCTCCGCGATTATCAAAGTAATTCGTATTAATTTTTTGAAACTCCCAATTTGGAGATGTTTCCGCTGATTCATAGTTCAATGGCCATTGACCAAGGTAAATAATCGCCCGATAGCCAAGGGCAAACGGTGTGCTACTAATACTTGACTCATTTAGCATTCGAATTAAGTCCGGATTTTCAATTTTAACATTGGACGATGAGATCAATTTTTTCGTCAAGGCGCTCGGCTGAAGCAGCGGCAAGTCCTGTGTTGAGTTTGGGTACGTATTTTCCTTTGAAATATTACGGACAGAGGACGGAATTTGGTATTTGACCGATTCTTTTTGAGCAGGAGCCTTTTGGGCACTGGCAACCGGTATTATAGCAGCCATTAAGAATAAAGTCATAAGGACAGACACAATTTTTTTCACGATGGTAAACTCCTTTCACTAAAAGTCTTGTTAGTAGTTTTTTCGGAGTTGAGAAATATTATCCATTATGAATGGCCTTAGAAGTAAATTTTATCCCTGTCCTTTCCATATAAATAGATCATTAGTAACAAAAATGTAGTAATCTGAACATTTACAAAATTGAAATTATCAATTATAATAAACTTAACCTTTTAAAAAGGAGGGCCGTAATCAATCTGCTGAAAGTTTTACCGAAATTACTTAAGGAGGTTGGGATTCACACATACATGACATACACCTCTCGTGTTATTTCTCATTAAAACATGAAGGTTGGTGATTGATGGTCCCAAGAAAAGCGATTGATTTGAAACCCTATAAAATGAAACCGTTTTAGAAAGTTGGCAAGAAAAACGAGACTCTAAGCCGATTGGCTCAGAGTCTTGTTTTTTACAGCAAATAAAACCCGATTCCCATAATGACATAAGCGGCGATCAGAGTGAGTCCTTCAAACCAATTCGATTCACCGTCATTGGAGATGACCACCATGAGAAGCACGGATGAGGCCATCGCGATAAGCTCCTGCCAGCTGAATATGAGCGGCATCGATGTTTCGAATAAAAGCGAGATGAGAACTAAGACAGGTAATACAAACATGGCGACCTGCAAGGTGGAACCGATGGCAATTTCAACTGCGACATCCATTTTATTTTTGTGAGCCATTAATACAGCAGAAGCATGTTCCGCGGCATTGCCGACAATAGCGACAATAATGATTCCGATAAACATTTCTGTCCAGCCAAATGATTTGGCGACATATTCAAAGGTATGAACAAGGTGTTCGGATATATAAGCAACCGCAAGTGTGGCAACAGCCAGAACAAAAATCGCCCTGCCTGTTCCCCAATCAGGCTCTTCTTCCTCATGCTCCATTACTTCACTTGAAGATTTATATACTCCCCGATGGGTGACAAGTTTAAAGAAAAGCGCCGCTAAATAAAGAATAATCAATGTGACTGAAATTCCAACACTGAGGTTGAGTGTCTCCGCATCACTCATATTCATCGAAAAAACTTCCGGAATCACAAAGGCAATCAGGACAGCAAACATTAACAGTCCAGAATTATGCCTGGCATCGTATACATTAAATCGCTGCCTTTTATATTTCAAACCTCCAATAAAAAAAGACAGTCCTGCTACAAGCAGAAGATTCCCAAGAACGGAACCCGTTAATGAAGCAAGAACGACTCCATTCAGGCCGGCTTGTAAAGAAAAGATCGCAATAATCAGCTCTACTGCATTGCCAAACGTCGCATTTAAGAGACCACCAACCCGCGGCCCGGCAATAATAGAAAGACTCTCCGTCGCTCGCCCCATATAACTGGATAGTGCAATGATCGTTATACAATAAATCACAAATAAAACGAGACTTGACCAATGCAGCAAAGTCCCGATAACCGAAAGCGGAACCCCGATTGCCGTTGTGATCATAAACAGTTTTTTTGTCACCGCATTCCCTCCACGATTTATTTTACGATCTAGTTTTTTCAAATAAACCATTCTATTGTAACATTTTTCTTGCAAATGTGGAATTTTCTAGATAACATCAAAGTAGCATCATTGTTTCGAAATATTGAATTGAGGAATGCTTTATGAAAAAAGACACCCTTCGTTTTTGGATTCTTGTTAGCATTGTCGCTATTTCCGGCTTCTCACAAGGCATGCTTCTTCCGCTGATTGCCGTTATTTTTGAAGAAAGCGGCATTTCCTCGTCCTTAAACGGGTTAAATGCAACAGCGCTTTATATTGGCATCCTGCTTGTGTCGCCGTTTATGGAACTGCCCTTAAGAAAATACGGCTATAAACCCATCATTATTTTCGGCGGCGGCCTCGTATGTATCGCGCTGGTCCTATTTCCACTGTGGAAATCTTTTTGGTTTTGGTTTGCATTACGGCTTCTAATCGGAATTGGCGATCATTCATTGCATTTTGCCACGCAAACATGGATTACATCCTTCTCGTCTTTGGAAAGAAGAGGCCGGAATATTGCTTTGTACGGATTATTTTTCGGGATCGGCTTTGCCCTGGGTCCATTGATGACACCTTTAGTCAAAATAAATGAAGCCCTTCCCTTTATCGTATCCTCCCTTCTTTGTTTGATTGGCTGGCTGTTTGTGTTCACTTTGAAAAATGAGCTTCCTGAATATGAAATCGAAAAAAGTTCGTTTTTAGCTGCTATAAAACAATTTAAACAGGCGTTAAATTATGGATGGGTCGCGTTTTTACCGCCGCTGTCCTACGGCTTTTTAGAATCGTCCCTAAATGGGAGTTTCCCAGTTTACGCCTTAAAAAAAGGGATCGATGTCTCCAGTGTTTCTCTTGTTCTGTCTGCATTTGCCATTGGCAGTATTATTACCCAGCTTCCTTTAGGCATGCTCAGTGACCGGTATGGGCGTAGACAAGTCTTGATGACAGTGGGGTTCCTCGGATTTTGCAGTTTTATGGCAGCAAGCTTTCTTGAACATAACGGTATCGGTTTATTTTTGACGTTTTTGATTTCGGGAATGCTGGTCGGTTCCAACTTCTCCCTCGGGATTAGTTACATGGCGGATTTGGTTCCAAAAAGCTTATTTGCCACAGGAAATTTGCTTTGCGGCATTTTTTTCAGTCTCGGCAGCTTGTGCGGCCCACTAATCGGAGGTTTATTTATAAAGTATTTTCAACAAATCAGTTATTTTTACATTATAAGCACACTCCTTTTTACCGTCTCCTTTATCATTTTCGTTTTCGGAAAAAAATCCCATCTGTTAAAAAATTCCATCACAAGCAGGCCAATCAGCCAGGAAAAATGATAAGAACATCTTAAGAGCAAATTCATATGATATATCGTACATCTATGGTAAAATGTC
>NZ_BCUZ01000184.1 GCF_001591485.1 Neobacillus fumarioli NBRC 102428
AGAAGGAACTGTCTACAGTTCCTTCCTTATTTGAATCTATAAAACTAAAACTGATAAAAACAAAGGAGCCAAAAAGGCTCCCTTTCCCATTGTTATTGATTTGCAACTTCATCAATGATAGCAAGTGTCATTTCGGCTAGTTTGTATAATTCTTCAATTGGCATGCGCTCATTGGTTGTGTGGATTTCTTCGTAGCCGACAGCCAGGTTTACGGTTGGGATACCGAATCCGGCGATGACATTAGCATCACTGCCGCCGCCACTGTGCTGGAGTTCGCAGCTGCGGCCAATTTTCGCTGCAGCTTTGCGGGCGATTTCTACGACTTTGTCCCCTTCGCCAAATTTAAAGCCAGGATACATAACTTCGACTTCAACCTCTGCTTTGCCTCCCATTTCGGCTGCAACAGATTCAAAAGCTTCTTTCATTTTGCTGACTTGTGCTTGCATTTTTTCTGGGATTAATGACCGAGCTTCTGCTAAAATATCGACGCGGTCACATACGATATTCGTTGCCTGTCCGCCTTCAAAGCGGCCGATATTTGCGGTTGTCTCCTTGTCGATTCTTCCAAGCGGCATTTTGGAAATAGCTTTTGCAGCTATTGTGATCGCAGAGATCCCTTTTTCCGGTGCAACACCGGCATGAGCAGTTTTTCCGTAAATCACTGTTTTAATCTTTGCCTGTGTTGGTGCTGCCACCACAATATTGCCGACTAAACCATCACTATCAAGTGCATAGCCGTATTTTGCTTTCAGTAAAGAGGGATCAAGTGCTTTTGCCCCCATAAGTCCAGACTCTTCTCCTACTGTAATGACAAATTGAATCGATCCATGCGGAATGTTTTGCTCTTTTAGGACACGGATCGTTTCTAGCAAGACAGATATCCCAGCTTTATCATCCGCACCCAGGATGGTCGTACCATCGGTTACAACATAGCCGTCTTTAATTGATGGCTTTACACCTTTTGCCGGGACAACGGTATCCATGTGGGATGTAAAATAAATTGGATCTACACCTTCCTTTGTTGCTGGAAGAGTGCAAATTAAATTTCCCGCTCCATGCCCTGTCACAGATGTCGTATCATCTTCAAACACTTCAAGACCGAGATCAGAGAACTTTTTCTTCAGCACTTTGGCAATCTCTGTTTCATGTTTTGTTTCGGAATCAATTTGAACAAGTTCTAAAAATTCATTTAAAAGACGTTCCTGATTGATCATCGCATGAACCTCCAAAATATATGTACTTTACCAACTATTTCAGTATACCTTTATCCAAACTCATCAGCAAATGAAAGGCTGTGTGCCGAACACAGCCTAGACAAAAGAATCCACTTTTTAAAGCGGAATATTCCCGTGCTTTTTGTAAGGCCTTGATTCTTTTTTATTGCGAAGCATTTCTAAAGCCTGAATAATTTTGATCCTAGTTTCACGCGGGTCGATTACATCATCCACCATGCCTCGTGCTGCAGCAACATATGGATTTGCAAATTTAGCACGGTACTCTTCAATCTTTTGTTGCCTTGTTAATTCTGGATTTTCACTATTGATGATTTCCTTAGCAAAAATAATATTGGCTGCTCCTTGCGGTCCCATTACGGCAATTTCTGCATTCGGCCAGGCATAGACAAGATCAGCTCCGATCGACTTGCTGTTTAAAGCCACATAGGCACCGCCATATGCTTTTCTTAAAATAATCGTTAGTTTTGGCACGGTGGCTTCTGAATAGGCAAATAGTATTTTCGCACCGTGGCGAATGATACCGCCATGCTCCTGTTTAACGCCCGGAAAGAAACCGGTAACATCTTCAAAGGTAATAATCGGAATATTAAATGAATCACATGTCCGGATAAACCTAGCTGCTTTATCAGATGAATCAATATCAAGGCCGCCAGCCATAATCTTCGGCTGATTGCAGACAAGCCCCACCGTCTCACCTTTGACTCTGGCAAAGCCGACGACAATATTTTTGGCAAAATCTTTATGAATTTCCATAAAAGAATCCCGGTCAACGACTTGCTCAATGACAATGCGGACATCATAAGGACGCACTGCATCAAATGGAATCAAATCGGTGAGATCCGGGCGATAATCGTCCTCATCCAAGGAATTAGCAAGTGGCGGTTTTTCTTGGTTATTTTGCGGCAAATAGCTAAGCAGGCGGCGGACTTCAAGCAATGCTTCTTCTTCGGTTGCTGCCCTGAAATGGGCATTCCCGCTGATGGTGTTATGTACATTCGCTCCGCCAAGGTCTTCAGCACTGATTTTCTCCCCTGTAACAGTTTCGATGACCTTTGGTCCGGTAATAAACATCTGACTCGTCTTCTCCACCATAAACACGAAATCAGTGATCGCCGGTGAATAAACAGCACCCCCCGCACATGGCCCCATAATCACAGATATTTGCGGGATGACGCCTGAATAAATTGAATTTCGGTAAAATATATGTCCATATCCATCTAAAGACACGACACCTTCCTGAATCCGAGCCCCTCCTGAGTCATTAAGCCCGACAAAAGGTGTTCCATTCTTGGCAGCTAAATCCATCACATTGGCAATCTTTTTGGCATGCATTTCGCCCAGGGCTCCGCCAAATACGGTAAAGTCCTGTGAAAATAAATAAATCGGCCGGCCGTTTACTTTTGCATATCCAGTTACGACCCCATCTCCAGGACCTTTTTGTTCATCCATCCCGAAATCATGGGTACGATGTTCGATAAACGTGTTCAGTTCAACAAATGTACCTTTGTCTACTAAAAGATCAATTCTCTCTCTTGCGGTCAATTTCCCTTTTTCATGCTGTTTTTCAATACGCTCGTCACCGCCGCCGAGTTCTACTTCTCTTCGCCTGTCATATAATTCATTAATTTTTTCATAGATGTCCATTTTGGTTTACTCCTTTTTTTCACATAGTTCGAATAATACCCCTAATGCAGATTTGGGATGCATGAAAGCAATCTGCGCCCCTCCTGCCCCAGGCCGTGGGGTTTCATCAATCATGCGAATCCCTCTTTCTTGCATTTCACTGATTCTCGCTTCAATCGATTCCACACCAAGTGCCACATGATGAATGCCTTCACCGCGTTTTTCAATAAATTTCGCTACAGCGCTTTCATTTGAAACAGGCTCAAGCAGCTCCAACTTTGTTTGTCCCGCCTCGATAAAAGCAACTCTTACCTTTTGGCTCTCAACTTCTTCAATTCTTACTAGAGGAAGGCCCAGCACATCAGTATAAAAGGGGAGTGCTGCCTCAAGCGATTTCACGGCAATTCCAATATGATCGACTTTTTTAATCATTCAAACCCCTCTAATCTGATCGTAAAATAATTTCGACAAATATTGTATTCGCGAAAAAATTCATAAATCCTTCCTAATTTGTACAGTTGTATAGCTCGGCTTTTCCGAGTAAAATAAAAGCTAACCTAGGAATAATAGGAGGTATCCTGATCATGTCCAGTAAGAGAGGCAGAAAAATCATTGTATTTTTAATGCTAGGTGCTATGCTCGCATCCACCCTCCTAATTGGAATCGGCCAGTTTATGAAATAAGATATAAAAAAAAAGGGAGTGTTCAAATCGAACATTCCCTTCTTAAATATAAAAAAAGTATAAATTTTGGCTTCGAGAATTGTCCAGCGCAAGCGGCCTAGCCCCTCGTTATGTGCTCCTTA
>NZ_BCUZ01000185.1 GCF_001591485.1 Neobacillus fumarioli NBRC 102428
AAAAATCGATTTCGAAAATTGTCCAGCGCAAGCAGCCTAGCCCCTTGTTATGTGCTCCTGCGCTATAGCCTATTCGAAGAAGCTTATGTTCAGCTCGTCGCATGTCTAGTCTACAAGGAGGATTATTCGGAGAAGCAGGCAGGCTGACCAAGGCGCCCCGCGCTTTTCTTAAACTTTGGAGATTTTTCACTCCGTTTTTTACTTTATATTTTTCACGCAGTATGTCAAAATTAAAAACAGATTGAATATAGGGGGCTTTTACATGAAAGTGGCAATCGCATCTGACCATGGCGGAGTCCATATTCGCCAGGAAATTGCTAAATTATTGGAAGAACTAAAGATTGAATTTGAAGATTTTGGTTGTGATTGTGAAACATCGGTCGATTATCCGGACTATGCTTTGCCTGTGGCGGAAAAAGTGGCTAGCGGTGAGTTTGATCGGGGCATTCTGATCTGCGGAACAGGAATTGGGATGAGTATTAGCGCCAATAAGGTAAAAGGCATTCGCTGTTCCCTTTGCCATGATACTTTTAGTGCTAAATACACAAGGCTTCATAATGATGCTAACATCCTTGCGATGGGTGAGCGTGTAATCGGTCCTGGACTGGCGCGAGAAATTGCTGAAATTTGGCTGACCACTGAGTTTGAAGGAGGACGCCACGCCAAACGAATCGGCAAAATTACGGATTACGAGAATAAGCACCTCTAGGATCGGTTTTTATATTAGGGGACTTTGGAAAACGACAAAAGCAGTTAAGTAACCCGAATAATCAAGAAAGGTCGAGGCTTGATGATTCATGAATGGGAAAAACAATGGGAAGCAGTGTTAACTGAATTTAAGGAACAGGTGTCACTTAAGCCTGGGCAGATTTTAGTAGTAGGCTGCAGTACAAGCGAGGTGGCAGGTGAACGCATCGGGACAGCGGGTACGTTTGAAGTGGCTGAAATGATTTATCAAGGACTGGATCAATTGTGTAGTGAAACCGGAGTTCACTTAGCATTTCAATGTTGTGAACACCTGAATAGAGCACTTGTCATCGAGCGTGCTGTTGCAGTAAAGCACAGCTTTGAGGAAGTTTCAGTAGTTCCTGTGCGTAACGCTGGCGGCGCGATGGCGGCCTACGCCTACCAACACATGAAGGATGCCGTTGTCGTAGAATTTGTGAAAGCTGATGCCGGAATCGACATCGGCAACACACTCATCGGCATGCACTTGAAACACGTTGCCGTACCAATTCGCATCAAACAACAAACCGTCGGCAGCGCCAACGTAACCCTCGCCAAAACCAGACCCAAACTCATTGGCGGCGCCCGCGCCATTTACGAACTAAACGAGGGAAACACAACCTGCAGCTAACGATGGTGTCAGGCACCACCCGTGGACATTTGTCCGCGTGGGGTGGACAGTAGGTTGCTATAATAGGTTCAATATTATGTCTTTCTTTTCTAGAAAAACGTGTTACAATGAAGAAGGAATTTTCAAACACTTGGTTTGTAATACATACGAAGGGGGATCATCATGAAGCATTTGTCTAAAAGTGACGAGCAGGTTTTCCAGGCGATTCAAAAGGAATTGGGGCGTCAGCGTTCCAAAATTGAATTAATTGCTTCAGAGAACTTTGTTAGTGAAGCGGTCATGGAGGCACAGGGGTCTGTTTTAACGAATAAATATGCGGAAGGCTATCCGGGACGTCGTTATTATGGCGGCTGTGAATATGTGGATGTTGTTGAAGATTTAGCACGCGAGCGCGCTAAGCAAATTTTCGGTGCAGAATATGTCAATGTTCAGCCGCACTCAGGGGCACAGGCCAATATGGCGGTTTACTTCACTGTCCTTGAACAAGGCGACACCGTGCTTGGTATGAATTTATCCCATGGCGGCCACTTAACACATGGCAGCCCGGTTAACTTCAGCGGCATTCAATACAACTTTGTGGAATACGGTGTTGATCAAACAACCCACCGCATCGATTATGATGATGTGCGGGCCAAAGCTCGCGAGCATAAGCCGAAACTGATTGTAGCTGGTGCGAGTGCCTATCCAAGAGAAATCGATTTTGCCAAGTTCCGTGAAATCGCTGATGAAGTCGGTGCCTACCTCATGGTGGATATGGCGCACATCGCCGGGCTCGTCGCTGCAGGGCTTCACCAAAACCCGGTTCCATATGCAGATTTTGTTACGACCACCACACACAAAACATTACGCGGACCGCGCGGCGGGATGATTCTCTGCAAAGAAGAATTCGGCAAGAAGATTGATAAATCCATTTTCCCTGGAATTCAAGGCGGACCGCTGATGCACGTAATTGCTGCAAAAGCTGTTGCCTTCGGCGAAGCACTGCAGGACAGTTTTAAAGACTATGCACGGCAAATTGTCGCCAATGCTAAACGGCTAGCAGAAGGCCTGCAAAAAGAAGGTCTGACACTTGTATCTGGCGGAACGGACAATCACTTGTTATTGGTCGATGTGAAAAGTCTTGGTTTAACCGGTAAGGTAGCCGAGCATGTTCTCGATGAAATCGGCATTACCGTTAATAAGAATACAATTCCATTTGACCAAGAAAGCCCATTCGTTACAAGTGGCATCCGGATCGGAACCGCTGCTGTTACTTCCCGCGGTTTCGGGTTAGAAGAAATGGATGAAATTGCTTCCATTATTTCCTTTACCTTGAAAAATCATGAAGATGAAGCGAAAATGGCTGAAGCACGTGAACGTGTGAATGCATTAACTGAGAAGTTTCCGCTTTATCCGGAATACTAATAGTCCATTTGAAAAATAATAAGGACAAGCTCAGCATCGGCCCGACTATTTGCGGGCCGATTTTTTTGAAGGATGGAGTTACACCCATTAGGCAGACATTTTTTTGAAAAATCCCACTTTATGATATGTAGGTTCTTTAGTTGCTCTGTACCTTGTTTTTCTGTAAAATGAAACGAAGTGTGTAATCATTCATTTTTTAAAAAGGGGCGATGATTGTGGCAAAGGTGTATGTTTTCGACCACCCTCTAATCCAGCATAAGCTTACTTACATACGTGATAAAAATACCGGAACAAAGGATTTCCGCGAGTTGGTGGACGAAGTGGCCACCCTTATGGCGTTTGAAATTACAAGGGATATGCCGCTGGAAAATGTAGAAATTGAAACTCCTGTCTGTACGGCAAAATCAAAGGTGCTTTCCGGAAAAAAAATCGGCATTGTGCCAATTTTGCGTGCCGGAATCGGTATGGTGGACGGCATTTTAAAATTAATTCCCGCTGCAAAAGTCGGCCATATCGGGTTGTACCGAGACCCAGAAACATTGAAACCGGTTGAATATTATGTCAAACTCCCAAGCGATATTGAGGAGCGTGATTTTATTGTTGTCGATCCGATGCTGGCAACGGGCGGTTCCGCAAACGTAGCGATCGAGGCCTTGAAAAAGCGCGGCGCTAAAAATATTAAATTTATGTGTTTAATTGCCGCCCCTGAAGGCGTAGAAGCTATGGAAAAAGCTCATCCGGATGTCGATATTTACATCGCTGCTTTGGATGAGAAGTTGAACGACCATGGATATATCGTACCTGGTCTTGGTGACGCGGGCGACCGCTTGTTTGGAACTAAATAATGATGATCCACGTTAAGCCAGGCAGTAGCCTGGCTTACAATTTGG
>NZ_BCUZ01000186.1 GCF_001591485.1 Neobacillus fumarioli NBRC 102428
CTTATGAGAAAGAACTATAGAATGAAGTAAAAGTGATTTGTTACTACGGAGGATTAAGTATGAATAATGTTAAAGCACATCTTGAAGATATCATTGAAAGATCATAACAGCTTAATCCATTGTTAATCGGCGTTTTATCAAGAGTTTATTCCTACTGGACAAAGATGGAAAGTGATTATTATCTATAATGAACGTCCACAAAAAGGGTATTTACTTGAATAAATCTAGGAAAAGACTTTAGATGGAGGGCTGTTTATGACGTTAGTTTCAATCTATACTGTTGGTAGGCTAAACCACCCCCTTGACTACCCTAACTCTCGTGAATTTTTTCAAGTAGGAAATGAAATATATCGTCAGGCAACTAAAACAGGACTTATAGAGGCGTTTTCCCCTGAAGGAGCCCCTTTCCCTGAAGAAACCATAAAGGGAAATGGTTCTTCTATTCTTACACTTACAGTATGGAGAAACCTTCATTCCTTATATCGTTTTACCTATTCAGGTCAGCATATGGAAGCATTAGAGATAGAAGCAGATGGATCGAGCCCTATCCAGAGAAACACCTTTCTTATTTAGTTTGGTGGACAGAAAAGGTGAAGGATGTCTCATGGAAGGAGGCATTCAATAGATACAACTATTATATTCAGCATGGTCCCACTCCTTTTGCATTTGATTTTAAGCACGCATTTGATGAAAAAGGGGATACATTCTTAATTAAGTAGCAGGTGTAGCTTTATTGACTAAGTCACAGGCTTACCTTTCTATAGACATAACAAGCCTCCTCAATAGTCATGTATTTCAACATTAACTATCAAGGAGGCATGTAATTCACAACCTTGAATTGGTTTTAGAGTTGTGAGTCCGTATTTTAGGCTTGTGTCTATTCCGTAATTCTAACCTTAGCATTCCTCCGGTGTACCCGCCTCTGTTGCCGTACGGAACGAGGAACCGCAGCCGCAAGAGGCAATGGCGTTCGGATTATCGATCGTAAATCCGCCGCCCATCATTGATTGTTTGTAATCAATTTTGGTGCCTTGTAAGATAGGAGCGCTTTCCTTATCGACAAGAATCTTTATTCCATATTGTTCAAACGAGTAATCGTCTTCCTTCTTTTCATGGTCAAAGCCCATACCGTAAGATAATCCGCTGCATCCGCCGCCTTTGACTCCTACGCGTAAAAAAGCGCCTTCTTCTTCATTATGCTTCATCATCTCTTTAATTTGCAGTGATGCTGCTTCTGTTAAAAAAATAACATCTTGGCTCATTGGTTCTCCTCCTTTTTGAGCACTTTAATATAGTATATACAGTTAATACCATGCCCTCAACTGATTTGTTTCTATTTTTATTTATATAATAAGGGAGCAATTGGCTCCCTTATTTTTTTAAAACATTGGGTTTTCTTCTAGATACTGATATATATTGTCAACCAGCTCTTCGGGAGTTCCACCTCTGACGATTTCGCCATTCACAAGTGCATAAAGAGTTTCAGCGCAGATCCCGCAATATCCGAGACACCCATATTCAATTATATCCAAATTAGGGTCTTTTTCCAATATTTCACGTGCTTTCTGTGCACCACTGGCAAGATTGCTGACGCAAAATTCAATGATCGGTTTAAACATGCTCTCACCTCTTCACTAACTTACAATCGTACTCCATTTATCAGACTTCGTCAAATTTTACGAGTGATTTTGTGTCGGTAACTGTTGTTATTTTGACACATTTTCGATATACTCTTACTTGGTGTGTTTTAATGACAGAATATTATTGATCCTATAATTTCTACTTAAATTACCAGTAAATTTTTTCACTCTTCTATGTCTTTTGTTACAAAATAACGAATAGAAAAACTAAAGGACAGCGTAAAAAGGGGAATTAAAAATGAAAAACCTTGTTATTCTTGGCGGCGGCTATGGCGGCATGAAAATTCTGCATGAATTGCTTCCTAATGAACTGCCTGAAGACGTTATGATTACACTTGTAGACCGCGTTCCATATCATTGCCTAAAGACTGAATACTATGCTTTAGCGGCCGGTACCATTTCAGATGTTCATGTCCGTGTCGCCTTTCCTGAACATCCGAGGCTTAAAGTGAAATATGGTGAAGTAATCGGAGTAGATACAAAGGCCAAGAAAGTCGAATTATTAAATGACGAAGCCATTGAGTATGACGACTTGGTTATCGGTTTAGGCTGTGAAGATAACTATCATAATGTCCCAGGTGCTGAACAGTTCACCTACAGCATCCAAAGTATTGGGAAATCTCGCGAAACTTATCAAGCCTTAAATAATCTTGGCCCTGGTTCCATTGTTGGTATTGTCGGGGCAGGTCTTAGCGGTGTGGAACTTGCCAGCGAACTTAGTGAAAGCCGCAAGGATCTTCATATTAAATTATTCGACCGTGGAAAACATATCCTTTCAGCTTTTCCGGACCGTCTTAGTAAATACGTTGAAAATTGGTTTATCAGCCATGGTGTAGAAATTATTAATAATTCCAATATCACAAAAGTAGAAGAAAATGTATTATACAATAACGATCAGCCAATTCATTGCGATGTTATTGTTTGGACTGCAGGAATTCAGGCTAATAAGATTGTAAGGGAAATGGAAGGAGAAAAAGACCGATCCGGCAGAATGATTATTACACCGCGGCATCACCTCCCACATGATGAACATGTATTTATTGTGGGTGACTGTGCAAGCCTACCTCATGCCCCAAGTGCACAACTTGCAGAAGGACAAGCAGTCCAAATTGTGGAGGTTTTAAAGAAGCGTTGGAAAGGTGAAGAACCTCCGGCATCATTCCCGCCAATCAAACTTAAGGGTGTACTCGGCTCCCTCGGCAAAAAACACGGATTTGGAATGATGGCTGACCGCCCTATCACCGGAAGAGTAGCTAGACTATTGAAATCCGGTGTTCTTTGGATGTATAAATTCCATAATGGATGAGGATTTTTAGGGTTTACCCTTGATTGGAACTTGAACAGTGCAGATTTTTCCTGATAAATATACTTAACACTAATAAAAATCAAGACGGGTTCTTTAACCCGTCTATTTTTTATTACTTTTTTGTTTTCCATCGTTAAAACAGTCATCTAATAGATAAAGAGTTTCGGTTTGAAGGGTATAACGTTACATTGGCACAAAAGATGGTTAGGAATTGACTATGCCATTAAACTTTTTATGACAACCTAAATGACATATTTATTTTAAATCCCAACAATAAATGTTATAACTTCCAATCTTATGAAAAATTTACTTTTTCTTTTTCCGCTACGTCATATACCCATTTTGGAAAGGATGAAGGAACTGTTTTCTAATCGACTCAACCTAGTTTTGTCCTTCATCTCCCGGATGAAGGACTGTTTTCGAGTCGACCAAACTCAGTTTTATCCTTCATCTCCCAAATGAAGGACTGTTTTCTGTTCGCTCTACCGAGTTTTGTCTTTCATCACCCCGATGAAAGACAGTTTTCTAATCGTCCCAACTTAGTTTTGTCCTTCATCACCCAAATGAAGAACAGTTTTCTGATCGACTCAACCTAGTTTTGTCCTTCATCTCCTCGATGAGGGACTGTTTTCGAGTCGACCAAACTCAGTTTT
>NZ_BCUZ01000187.1 GCF_001591485.1 Neobacillus fumarioli NBRC 102428
ACGCTTACGAAATTTATAAATTCCTAAACGATGAAAAAAGAGGCTTCCCACAAGTTTGCTCAACTCATGGAAAGCCTCTAATTTTTTTGTTACCCATGTTACCCTTTTGTTACTCTTGGGATAACATGGATGCTTAAACCATTGAAGTAATCAGGTTTTAAACCCCTTATTACATCATTCCGCCCATTCCGCCCATGTCAGGCATTGCTGGACCTTTGTTTTCTTCTGGTTTGTCAGCAACTACTGCTTCTGTTGTTAAGAACATAGCGGCAACAGATGCTGCGTTTTGAAGAGCTGAACGCGTAACTTTAGTTGGGTCAACGATACCAGCTTCGATCATGTTCACCCAAGTGCCGTTAGCAGCGTTGAAGCCTACGCCAACTTCTTCATTTTTCAAGCGCTCAACGATAACAGATCCTTCTAGACCAGCGTTGGTTGCGATTGTGCGAACTGGCTCTTCGATGGCACGTAGAACGATGTTGATACCAGTTTGCTCGTCGCCTTCTGCTTGAAGTTCAGCAACTTTTTTGTAGACGTTAAGAAGGGCAACGCCACCGCCGGATACGATACCTTCTTCAACAGCTGCGCGAGTAGAGTTCAATGCGTCTTCGATGCGAAGTTTGCGCTCTTTTAGTTCTGTTTCAGTTGCAGCACCAACTTTGATCACTGCTACGCCGCCAGCAAGTTTTGCTAAGCGTTCTTGTAATTTTTCGCGGTCAAATTCAGAAGTAGTTTCTTCTAATTGAACGCGGATTTGATTTACGCGTGCTTGGATATCTTCAGTAGATCCGGCACCTTCAACGATGGTCGTATTTTCTTTCGTTACAACAACTTTGCCAGCGCGTCCTAATTGAGAAACAGTTGCAGATTTAAGGTCACGACCAAGATCTTCTGTGATCACTTCACCGCCAGTTAATGCAGCGATATCTTCAAGCATTGCTTTGCGACGGTCGCCGAAGCCAGGAGCTTTAACAGCCACAGCATTGAAAGTACCGCGAAGTTTGTTTACTACTAATGTAGCAAGTGCTTCACCTTCAACATCTTCTGCAATGATTAATAATGGTTTGCCTTGTTGTACTACTTGCTCAAGAACAGGAAGGATTTCTTGAATGCTAGAAATTTTCTTATCAGTGATTAAGATATATGGATTTTCAAGAACAGCTTCCATTTTGTCTGTATTGGTTACCATGTATGGAGAAGCGTATCCGCGGTCAAATTGCATACCTTCTACTACATCCAATTCAGTTGTGAAGCCTTTAGACTCTTCGATTGTGATAACGCCATCGTTGCCAACGCGTTCCATTGCTTCTGCAATCAATTGGCCAACTTCTTCATCAGCAGCAGAAATTGCAGCTACTTGAGCGATAGAAGATTTGCCTTCGATTGGTTTAGAGATTTCTTTTAAACCTTCTACTGCAGTTGCAACAGCTTTTTCAATACCTTTGCGGATGCCCATTGGGTTCGCACCAGCAGTAACGTTCTTTAAGCCTTCACGGATCATAGCTTGTGCAAGAACAGTTGCAGTAGTCGTACCGTCACCAGCAACATCATTTGTTTTGCTTGCTACTTCAGCAACAAGCTTAGCACCCATGTTTTCGAATGCATCTTCAAGTTCGATTTCTTTTGCGATGGTTACACCATCATTAGTGATTAAAGGTGAGCCAAATTTTTTCTCAAGAACCACGTTGCGTCCTTTTGGTCCAAGAGTTACTTTTACAGCATTTGCAAGTGTATCAACACCACGAAGCATAGCGCGGCGAGCGTCTTCACTAAATTTAATTTCTTTAGCCATTGTTCAAAAACCTCCTCATAATTTAGAGACTATTGTTTTTTAAGAGTTAACGTTATTCCCCAATAACGGCAAGGATATCACTTTCACGTAAAATTAAGTATTCGGTTCCTTGGTATTTAACCTCAGTTCCAGCGTATTTTGAGAAGATAATGCGATCGCCTACAGCAACATCAAGTGCCACGCGTTCTCCATTTTCTAGAACGCGGCCATTACCTACAGCTACAACTTTTCCTTCTTGAGGTTTTTCTTTAGCTGTATCCGGTAATACAATACCGCTTGCAGTTTTTTCTTCTGATTCAACTAATTCGATGATGATGCGATCACCTAATGGTCTTAACATTCAAACAACCTCCTCAAATTATATATGTTTTCGATCATTATTAGCACTCGATGACTTTGAGTGCTAACACAATTATTATAATAATGAATCTGAAAATCTTTTGCAAGTATCAAACCCAAACTTTTTAAAAAAGAATTCAGATTTCTTTTCAACCTTATAAAGTATGCGAAAATCAGTTAATTCTATACATCCTTTTGAAAAAATTGAAACAAAACAGCATTTAAAGGTAGAATGAATAATAGTTGAACTATATTCGAATATAAGGAGATTTTCGATTGAAAAAGGAATATTGGTGGATCTTAATTGTTTACATCTTGATGCAGTTTTCCAGTTTGATTGGAATTCCCCTGCTGGTATTTGGATTGCATATGGATAAAAATTTAGCGATTCCTGTCTGGCTGATCATTAGTTTTATCGGAGCCCTTATCATCATTCTTTTCATTTTGCGTAAGGAAATTGGCAACTGGGGTATGAATGATAGGGGCAGCTCTTTCGGTTACTCGGTTAAGTGGGCCATTTCCGGCTTCTTTTTGGCGTTATTTGCCCAGTATTTCGCTGCGATTATTGAACACTTTTTAGGCATTCCTGCAGGATCCAATAATACGAAAGAGATTATCAAAATTATCAATACGTTCCCGTTAGCGGTAGTTGTCACTAGTATTGCAGGACCGATTTTAGAGGAAATTGTGTTCCGGAAAATTATTTTTGGAACGCTTTATAAGCGTTTCAATTTCGTCATTTCGGCCTTGGTGAGCTCGGTTATTTTTGCCTTGGCCCATATGGAGCCAATGCATATTCTGCTTTATGCGGCAATGGGTTTTACTTTTGCCTTTTTATATGTAAAAACAAAGAGGATTATCGTTCCTATCTTCGCACATGTCTCAATGAATACATTGGTTGTTTTAGTCCAATCTGTGTTCCGCAGCGATCTTGAACGTATGATGCGAAATGCGGAGAAGGTCTCAGGATTTATCGGAGGATTTTTCTCATGAGACGTTCACCATTGTTATCCGGTTTTATCTACCTCTTACTGGGGGGATTATTTACCTATTTCGCCGTCAATACTGTGCAAACAAACGGCTGGGGGTTCTTCAGCTTTCTCCTGATTATTTTGGCGACCGTCGATATCGGTTCCGGTATTAAAATGTTTGCCTTTTATATGAAATATCGCGATAAAATGAAAAGGTAGAGAGAGCATTCGTAAAAAAAAATTAAACAGTGAGTTAGAAACTAAGTATCCGTGCATTAGTCGAGTGGTATTTCTAAAAACTTACAGCGTAGGGAATGGTATTTACAATCAAGATATTTCGAATAAAGCCATGCTGGAGGAAATTGGCATGCGTAGATAATAATTTAGATGAACTTTATCGGACAGTTGATGCACCCTCAAATGTTCTGCAAATTATTATTGGAATTCCAATGATACAAAAGAGGTAAATGGCAATGGGTAAGTATTTAGGGG
>NZ_BCUZ01000188.1 GCF_001591485.1 Neobacillus fumarioli NBRC 102428
TTTTACGCTTACCTATATAGCGAAATAGGGTGGTAAAAAATGAAGGGAATCATTTGCAAGAATTCACAAGACCTTGCTAAGTCAATTCATGAATGCCAAAAGACCCAACATAAACGATACACGTTGCGGCCATTCAATCGGTATGACCACGAGAAAAGCATGTGGTGGCTTATCCCATCCACCGAGTATCCAGCCTATAGGTACGGAAAGTATTTCGTTTGTGAAAATGGAGACGGAACATATTCCGTTGGATTACATGTTGAAAAGGGGTTAGAAAAGGCTGTCGAACACAAACGGGAACTAATGATGGATGATACTTGGACATGGCATTGTTTTGTTAAGGCGTTAAAGAATGGCGATATCGAGAATATCCTGCGTGACATCAATCGGAAGGTAGATGGTAAAGTAGGGATTGAGATTAGAGTAGAAATTCCTGACTTAAAGGAAACGTGGGAATATGAATTGCAGGGGGAAAGGTTTATAAAGAAGGGAATAGAAAAAGAGGTAGATATTAAAAAAATTCCTGGTAATATTATCAATACACCTAAAATTGAATGGTATTGGGTGGACTTTTACATAACATTTACCTTCCAAAAATGTAATCAAGACAATAATGGACATGAATTAAGTGACTATGAAATTGTGAAAAATCTCTTGGAATCATTGGAAACATGGGTTCGATAGCGTTTGAAACCTAACGGTTAGCCTTAATGAACTACCCATGTAACGGAAAATCTTGAGGGTAGTAGACAATTTGATTTTTTTCACTAAAATGTCCGAAAACCCAGTCATATCAAGGTTTTTCAGGGGTATCAACTTTCGGAAAACATAAACCTATATATTAGGCAAAAAATTGGACAAAAAACTTAAATTGAAATGTCAAATGTTTCGAGCAGAGGAAAAACATATTACACTTCAGTTTTGAAATGGCACTGTAAGATTGAATTATGTTTTTCCCTGCTTTGCTGTTAATCAAAGCGTGGAACGGGACTTCCACGACACTCGAAATGCCAGGCGATTCACCAAAAACATGAAACATTCCCCTTTTGCGGATGTATCAAAGGCAAATGTGATATATCGTTTTTGCGAACTTCCTAATGAATATATAATAAACGCCCAGCGTTGAGATAACGAATTCCAGCCACACTACTTGGTTTGAAGAATTTTAAGTGTGCCTATTGATAACTGAAGTTGAAATCGCTAATGGTGATATTACAGAAACATCCAAATGAAAAGAGCCAAGTGATATTGGCTCTATTGCTTAGAAGAGGGTATTAATAATATCAATATCCTCACTTGAAAGAGTTTCCGTTTCACCTTGGTTTTCTTTGATAGTTAGCGATTTCTTTTCAAGTAGATGGGAATTTAGAAGTAGTCGGTAGACAATTTTTTCGACTTTTGTATCTAAATCTTCATTGGCTTCTACATTCTGCATATCTGCTTCGACTAACTTGCAAATGTAACGGCTGACATTTTCTTTTGTCTTCAGATATTCATAGACATGGTAGAATTCGTCCTTAAAGCTAATTGACATTTTATTTCGAGACAAGTCCCTTTGCCTCCATGATTTTCAGGTAGCTTAGCACATTTGAATAGGCTCCATCGAAATCAATAACAGCTAAAGGAAATTCACGTAGGATTGCTTCTTTCAGCAGAGTACTTCCACCCCCACTGGCTAATAATGTCGAATTGTTAAAAGTCAGTCCTCTGCTCTTTGCAAAATTGAGAATCTCCCTAACATGAGAGGAAATAAGGTTCTCGATGATTGTTCTGCTATCCTCCTGTTTGATTCCATTTGCATATAGATAACCGTCTCGTAGAATTTGTTCGGCATCGTCTTCAGATATAGAAATGCCATATTTTGCATACTTTGTGGTCAATTCTTCTACAATTTTAGAACGTAGGATGTTAATGCCCTGTGTACTGACAAACATGGAATCCAATCTGGGGACGAGGGACTGATACTCACAGAAATTCACATTCAATGAGCCAATGTCAAAAACAATCACCCGCTTGTTACGGTACTCATTGATGTGGGAAAAAATTCCCTCAGTACCTTCTGGTAAAAATAGAACGGACTGAATCCGAAATATAATTGCCTTACCATTAACACGCAACGAAACAGGCTTTTGATTATTTAAAATGAAGTCCTCAAAATCCTGTCTGAATTTTGCGTTCTTGTAATGGCTTAACGGAAGATTAACGGCTAATCGGATAGTTGGTATGCCAGAATTGAATAGACTCGCTTTTTCAAGGAATTTTGCAATTGCAAGATATATGCAGAGCAAATGTTCCTTTGTATTCTTAGATAGACTAAAATCACTTCTATTTTCTGAAACACTATCACCTATGAGATAATTTTCTCCTTCAATTTCCAATAAATAGTTATTTACTGCAATCTCAATTCCCAAGTTTTCTACTTGCTGTACTTTTGTGCGAAAGCGTACCTTTTGTAGCGTACCGTTGATATACGATACTGATTTGGTGCTGTGCTTGCCAGAGTCAATTGCGATGGCTAATTGGTTTGTCATAATGAATGATTCCTCCTTGAATTTTGAGTTTGTGTATCATAAGCAAATGAAGGAGGAAATAGTCGGACTTGTACGATTAACCTTGTCGTATATCGTGCTACAAATCGTACAATGTATCCCTGCCCTCGTTGTTGAATACAAATATTAACATATGAGTAAGGAAATTATATAAAACGTTATAGAACCGTTTTTCTATTTAACGATTGCTATTTGTTCGGTATTCTCCTTACATGAAACGAAAAATTTCACATGTAAAGGAGGATATATTTATCGCAAATGACACACGAAGACTATTTTAAGGAATTGAAGGAGCAAATACTTATTCAAAACAAATGGGATAACGAGAACTTCATCGTGTTTTCCCACGAAGCAGGTACAGGGAAGAGCAGACAAACGCATCGTATCCTTGCTGAAATGACAAAAGAACATGATTACCGAGTTCTATATGTGCAGTTGTTTGTGAAAAACGAAGAATTGGTCAATACGGTAAATGCAATTAATCAGTATGCAGGAAAGGAAGTAGCTTGGGGTATCGCTGGAGATGATATTCGAAAAAAGAAGCACAGACAACAAGCAGTCGAATCACAATGCTTATGCGTCCCGCATCGCATGTACCAAATGATATGTAAGGGTGAGCACAGAGAACTCGTCAAGGACCGTGACATACTGATTATAGATGAATACCCCAACTTATTGGAAAAAGTGACTCTCAGTTGTCAAGATATTGGAGACATATTTGTAACAAACGATGGCGATGATTGTCATGAAATTGATGAACTTGCAATCATGCTAAGAAAGGTGGTAGGTGAGAATCAGAAAAAATGCAAAACAAACACAGAGATGGTCTTTCTCGACTTTCGCTTGGCTGAATACGAACGATTTAAAATGATAGTGAAGAAACTCATAAAGACAAGCAAAAAGGAACAAATTGAGAGGCTAAAAAAAGTACAACAGATTCTTGCAAATGGTGCTTACTTCTATGAAGGGGGCTTGCATACATTCGATTCTTCCTGTGAATTGTTTCTTCGTAAGCGTAAAA
>NZ_BCUZ01000189.1 GCF_001591485.1 Neobacillus fumarioli NBRC 102428
AAAAATCCGCTTATTAAATAGGTATTTATATAAATTTCTTCATTTAGCAGGAATTCTTCCGCCTATTTTTCAATGCCATAAAATCAACATCCACCTTTAACGATCCTTGCAAAAAGTCGTTTATAAAAGGAATTATCAGGGTATTGTATAATTACAACTAAAAACCCCAGCATCTGCCGGGGTTTTCTATCCTAATTTAATATTGTTACTTTTACTTGTTGAACGCCAAATTCTTCTGCCTTTTGTTCAGATGGGATAAAGATATCGATTCGATTTCCTTTGATGGCGCCGCCGGTATCTCCGGCAATTGCTTCACCATAGCCTTCTACATAGACTTTGGTTCCAAGCGGAATGACATTAGGGTCAACGGCAATGACTTTTGCATCCGGATTTGCTTTCAGGTCGATCCCGGTTTTGGTTGTTCCGGAACACCCTGCACATGAAGCCGTATAAGCTGTAGCTTTTACAGTAATCACCTTATTTGAAGGAGCTGCTGGCTTCGGATCAGCTGTTGCTGGCTGAGCTTGAGCGGCATTTGCCACGGGCTGAGCCTGAGCTTGAGCCGGAGCTGACGTAGAAGCAGCTTCAACCTTTGTTGGAGCCGGATTTATCTCTGTAGAAGTTTGGGCACCGTCAAAAACTAATAGGTTTAATCCAGGATGGATCAAATCCGTCATTAAATTGTTCCATTCTTTAAGTTGAGATACCGTTACATGATGATTCTTAGCGATGCCCCATAGTGTATCGCCTTCTTGGACGGTATAACGGATTTCCGGTGTGACCGTCAATTGATCACCCGGATGGATAATGTATGTCGTAAGATGATTTAATTTCTGAATGTTTTCAACTGATGTATGATTTTCACGGGCTAGATCCCAAAGTGTATCGCCCTGCTTTACCGTTACTGTTGCCGCTTGTGCGCTGGTACCTACTGTTCCTGTAAGTACTGCAGCGGCTATAAATGTTTTAATTTGATGAAGCATTCTTATACCTCCGTTTCTTTGCTTGCTTGACTGCCATAATCTTAACACGGATTTTTTCAAAACAAAGAACAAGGAGATGTAAATTCAGTTACATATTTGGCATTAATATTGCAAAAACATTTCTACGAAGATTGAAAAATCAGAAAACGGCGTATTTTAAAAGCCATTTTAATGGAAAAATCCCTAATAGAATGCCTCTTAGAGCCTAATTTTTGTTTATTACAATAATGTTACAAAATTAGAATTGGAACTTCTTTTGGTTCCAAAAAATTTCCTCTTTTGCCACTATTTTTGGTTAAATACCGTCTTGACGGGTTGAATCGAGATTTGACGAAACTTGTTTATGAAAAGTTTTTGAATTTGTAAACGTTTTCACCTATAATGAAATCAGGCGGATAGCGCGCGTGGCTATCACGGTATGAGGCGTAGGAGGGGCCCATACTATTATAATTAAAGGGGAGAGAATCTTGGAAAACGCAAACATCCCATTAGCAAACTTTCTTCAAGAGGATCGATTTGAACTAAAATCCTATATTGCATACTTATTTGAATGTATGAAGGAAAAACTTTTGGAGCCAGCTGAACCTATAAAGGAGTAAATTACGGTTTTTAAAAAAAGCCGTTATTTTTTTGCATCAAATTCTTGCATAGCTTTTCATACTTTTCGGATGGTATAATATTGTAATTAAATGATAGGATGAGTCATGTTGCGTAAATGGAATGTATTATCATGGTTGCTGGTCATCATTTGGATGGCGGTAATCTTCAGCCTGTCTGCAGAGACTTCCGCTCAGTCCGACAGTCTAAGTATGGGAATAACCAAAAAGATTGTGAAATTGCTAGAGAAAGTGACAGGGCAAACAAAAGTAAATATAGAAGATTTTAATCACATCATTAGGAAATGCGCGCATTTTTCGATCTACCTCGTATTGGGGTTATTGGTAATGAATGCAGTAAGGAATACGGAGCTGCCCATTCGTTCCAAGTTAATCCTCACGATATTGATATGCATTGTTTATGCTGCCTCGGATGAATTTCACCAAATCTTCGTGTCAGGAAGAGGACCGCAGATCACAGATGTTTTGATTGACAGCTGCGGCGCTTGCTTAGGAACAGGGATTTATTATGGGGGATGGAGAAAATGGCGCAAAAGGGCCGGAAAACTAGATAAGAATCTATAAGCAAAACCACCCCTTGGGGTGGTTTTATTTCCACTTCCTTCCGAATTTAAAAATCTCCTGTATATAACCATAAACGGATACAGGGGACATCAACATTTGATAACCAAGAATGAATAAAATAAATCCCAGCATATTTTTACGGATTCTTAGATTTAAAGGTTTAAAGACAAAGTTTTTTTGAAAGAAATAAAGAATGCTATAGCTGACCAGCGTTAAAGGCAGAACGAGCAGTGTCATCGGACCGACAATCCAGTTATAACCGAAAAAGGCAAGCACCAGCCCGGGAATCCAGCAAAAGGTGTAGGTCACATCTAAATACGGCATAATGAAATTGATGCCTGTTAAATATTTCACATACATTTGCGGCTGTTTCCATGGTTTTATTTCCGATAATCCCTCAATCATTCCTCTTGCCCATCTTGCTCGCTGCCGGACAAAGTGTTTAAGGGTGCTGGGAACCTCTGTGAAGGAAACAGCTAATGGCTCATAATAAACTTTCCATTTCTTTTCGAGCAGGCGCCAGGTTAAAACAATATCTTCCCCAATCGCATCAGGCCATCCGCCGACTTCTTTAATACATTCGGTTTTGTAAAGGCTGTAAGCCCCTTGAGCCACTAATGTTCCTTGGTAAAGGCCTTGAAGTCTTTTAATGGAGGCAATACCCAGAAAATAGTCCCATTCTTGCATCTTCGTCCATATATTTTCCCGGCTGTTCTTTGTGAGAACACTGCCGGCCACCGCACAAACCTCTTTCGGACTGGAGTTCATCCTGGCAACAAGATAGCGAATAGATGACGGATGAAGCAGTGTATCAGCATCAATGGTAATAACATAAGGTGTTGTGACAACCGCCAGGGCTTTGTTTAAAGCATGAAATTTTCCAGGTGTCTCTTCATGAAGCAGCTCGATCTCTATGTCTAATTCCTTTTGCGCTTTGATGGTTTCTAGAACTGTCTGGTCCTCTGAACCATTATCAATGACCAAAACTTTCATCCTTCCATGATAGTCTTGCTGATCGATATATTTCAACGTTTGGAAAATCTTATCTTCTTCGTTATGAGCGGCGATGAGGATGGTGATTTTTTCTTTCGGGTATTCATTTTTAAAGGAAGGCTGCCTGTCTAAGATTAAGCTAATGACCAAAAAGGCATTCATGTAGCCCGGGATGTAAGAAATGCCCCCGATGATGAACAAAGCAATTGGAAACGAAACCACATGGGCAAGATCATGAAGCCATGGAAGGGCCAGGTAAATCGAAAAAAACATCCACAGAAAAGCGCCCATATGGCTAATGGCAAATTTCTGTTTTACTGGAATATATAGTTTGTGATCATGATTGCCTAATTGTGGGTTAATTAGATTTGTAACAGGCTTCATCATACATTTACCTTCTTTGTACAATGC
>NZ_BCUZ01000190.1 GCF_001591485.1 Neobacillus fumarioli NBRC 102428
GAAGGAGAAGCACCGGAGCAACTTAGGTAGATAAAAAGCGGTTCATAATGCCCGAAAAAACATCGAGCTTCGGCCGCTCATTTACAATATTATTCGTAATAGGTATATTTCTTCTTTCCCATTACATGATAGTTCTCCCTTAACACTCTTCCAACCATCTTCTTAGAACCAACTCCCCCGCACCATTCAAATATCAAATTAGTAGTGATCTTCACACCTGGAAAAAGGAGCTTCAGTTCTTCTATATTTCGTAATAATCCTAATTCCATTTTTTCCTCATATCCACACTCCATACACATCAATGTTCTGTTACCTTTAGGTGCCATAAACCCTAGGCATTGGGAATTAGGGCAGAGCACGCCTTTCAGCAGCTGGCCATAATCAAAAGAGGGAAGACGGGTGCGGGAATAAGGTGAATCTACTATATGTGCCGAAACTAATTGCTCGGCAAGTTTTATGTGTCTGTTCGTTAGTTTTGATGCTGTCCTATTCAATGTTCCTAAAAAGCGATTAATTTGGCTTGGAAAAATAATAGGCAAATCCCGGCTGGCTTCATATAAGGTGAATTCGGGGTTTATAAAAACGACCCATGATTCAATGGGGAAATGGCAGTCAAGACTGCGAAGGAATTGTCTGAGAAGAGTTTCATTTCGCTTAAGCTGGACTAATGGATCTTTCACTTCTTCTCCAGAAGCAAGGTATAGTTTATTGGAATCGTAGTAAAAATCGCCTTCAAAGTTTTTTATTTCAAAGAGAAAAATTGTTCCTTGGGAAATGAGGAGGGTGTCGTTTTGGAATTCGGAGTTATTCATTTCGAGGCACACATCATTAATGATTAAATATCCAGTGTGAAGATTTTCGGTCATGGAGTCGAACATCAACTCTCCTTGGTAACCTTTCTCTAGATAAAAATAATACTTCTTTTCTTTTTCTGTTAAGACCATCCGGCTGTTTAAGGCCCGCATAATTCTTAACTTTACAGGCACAGTTCGGGATTTAAAAGGCATAAGGCACTTCCTTTCTACATTTTTTGAAAACTCTAAATATATTTTAGCAAATTCCGACGTTTTTCTCTAATCAACAAAGAGAATTGTCGAGCAAAAAACAAAGGAATACAGGGCTTGCTGCTGAATTAAGATATGTAAATCTTTCAAGACCGGAGTGGTGGAAATGAATGAAGCCATGAATATCTTTTTGCAGGCAGCCAAGGAACGTGAACATATCCGTCCGTTAATTCAGCATGCTGATTTACGGGTGTGCTTACGCTGTCATGACCAGGCTATTCAATTAATTATGAAAAATGGAGAAATTGTCGCTCTCTATCATTCGGAGAATAGTGAACAGACCAAAAACGAGATTATCGGCAGCCTATCCGCCATGAAACAGCTGCTGGAAGGAAAAGAAAGATTGCGAGTATTAGAACAGCAGGGGGAACTAACGGTCGCGGCTTCGCTAAGAGCAGCCCTTTTACTAGAGTCTATTTTCTACTTGACAAAAGCGCGGCAACCATTGGTGAAAATTGTGTAAAAACCTTCCACTGTGAAAATTGTAGAAAATTCGTTGACACATTTTTTAATCGGTGGTACGATAACTCTCGTACTAATATGATTGCTTAAAAAGAACTGAATATGATTGTTAGCTCTTATCGAGAGAGGTGGAGGGATGTGCCCTATGAAGCCCGGCAACCGTCAATTTTACATTGAAATGGTGCCAATTCACACAAAGCATTTGCTTTGAGAGATGGGAGAAAGGATAGATGATGAATAATGCCTTTCTGCCTGCGCAGAAAGGCTTTTTATTTTGAATCATTCTTGGAAAACAGTCAAATCCTATAGGCAGTCAATCTGAAAAGAAAGCAGGTGAAGCGAATGATTTCAATCCAAAATGTCCGTAAGATTTTTCCTTCCAAGCAGGGTCATCTTAAAGCTGTTGATGACGTTGACCTAGAAATACATGAGGGAGAAATCTTTGGCATTATCGGTTATAGCGGTGCTGGTAAAAGTACCTTAATCCGGATGCTAAACGGACTCGAATTGCCAACGGAGGGAACCGTAAATGTAGCAGGTCGTGAGATTTCTAAGGTCAAGGGCAAGGAACTCCGGAAAGCTCGGCAAGAAATCAGTATGATTTTCCAGCATTTTAACTTATTATGGTCAAGGACCGTTAGTGAAAATATTGCATTTCCATTGGAAATTGCCGGCGTCCCGGCTTCGCAACGCAAAAAGCGGGTAGAAGAGCTGATTAAACTCGTTGGCCTTGAAGGTCGGGAAAATGCTTATCCCTCTCAGCTGAGCGGTGGGCAAAAGCAGCGTGTTGGTATTGCTAGAGCGCTGGCAAATAATCCGAAAGTGTTGTTATGTGATGAAGCTACCTCAGCCCTGGATCCACAGACTACAGATTCGATTTTGGATTTGCTCGTTGATATTAACAAGCGACTTGGCTTAACGATTGTGCTTATTACACATGAAATGCACGTTATTCGGAAAATCTGCCACCGTGTGGCTGTGATGGAGAGCGGCAGGATTGTCGAACTTGGTCCGGTGTTAGATGTGTTTAGAAATCCTCAAGCCCCGATTACCAAGCGCTTTGTTCAGCAAGTCACAGAGCCGGAAGAAACGAAAGATACGGTTGAACATTTGCTTGAACGCTATCACTCTGGCCTGGTAATCCAGTTAACGTTTATTGGGGAATCGGCGCAACAGCCGGTTATTACCAAATTAATTCGTCGCCATCATGTGACCGTCAATATCCTGCAAGGGAAAATTTCGCAAACAAGAAGCGGTTCTTATGGCACCCTCTTCATTCATCTTGATGGGGAACAGGATGAAATCAACAAGGCAGTAGATTTCATTCGTTCGCAGCAGGTTGGCGCGGAGGTGATCACAAATGTATAACAATCATGCTTTTCAAGATATTGATTGGCAGGGGATGTGGGCTGCCACGAAGGAAACCCTTTATATGTCTGGGATTTCCGTTGTTGTAACCTTTATTCTCGGAATTATACTTGGACTGCTTCTATTCCTTACATCTCCAGGCAATATGTGGAATAATAAATTTGTTAATATTGTGATTAGTGCAATAGTAAATATTTTTCGCTCTATTCCATTCATTATATTAATTGTTTTGTTAATTCCATTTACCAATATTCTGTTTAGAACGATGATCGGTCCGAATGGCGCCCTGCCGGCGCTAATCATCGGTGCGGCCCCGTTTTACGCGCGGATGGTGGAAATCGGGCTCAGGGAAATTGATAAAGGAGTTATTGAAGCTGCAAAATCAATGGGGGCTTCAATGGGGACTATTATCTGGAAAGTTCTGCTCCCGGAGTCTATGCCGGCGCTGGTTTCCGGTATCACGGTTACAGCGATTGCCCTTGTCAGCTACACGGCAATGGCTGGTGTCATTGGTGCTGGCGGTATTGGAAACCTTGCCTATCTTCAAGGCTTCGAACAAAACCGTAACGATGTCACCTTTGTTGCAACCGTCATTATTTTAATTATCGTGTTTGTAATTCAGTTTATTGGTGATGTTATTACTAAAAAATTAGATAAACGATAGGTAGTGT
>NZ_BCUZ01000191.1 GCF_001591485.1 Neobacillus fumarioli NBRC 102428
TTAGTTTCTTATAAAACACAAATAAAAAATTTAGTTAAAATTTTACTAAAAAACATTGACGGTATTTTACTCTGTTTTTAAAATGAAGAAAAGATGGATTTGGGAGGGGCATTTAGTGGGGATTCGATTTGATGGAAAAAATAGAACGTTTCATTTACAAGGAAAAGACACGAGTTATGTAATGGAAATTGTCCGGGATGGATACTTGCTTCATCTTTATTGGGGAAGAAAGATAAACGAGTATCACCATTCCAATAAAATTCAACTCCTTGATCGGGGTTTTTCAGGAAATCCATATAAAGATGATCGCACTTTTTCACTGGACACGCTTCCGCAGGAATACCCGCAATATGGAAATACAGATTACCGAAAACCTGCTTATCAAGTTCAGCTTGAAAACGGATCCACCATAACCGATTTACGCTATTGTTCACATACGATCGTGAAAGGAAAGCCTTCGTTAAAAGGCCTTCCTGCAACGTATGTGCAGAACGAAAATGATGCGGAAACGCTTGAGATTGTTATGGTTGATCAATTGACCGGATTAGAAGTCATCTTAAGTTACACTGTTTTTGAACAATTTAATGTCATCACAAGAAATGTCCGTTTTTCGAATAAAGGTTCTGATACGTTAAGACTGCTTAGAGCCTTAAGTTTGTGTATAGATTTTCGGGATGCTGATTTTGAGTTTTTACATTTATATGGTGCGCATAATAATGAAGGGCAGTTGGAAAGAAAGCCTTTAAGGCGCGGAATTCAATCTATTGAAAGTACAAGGGGAGCGAGCAGTCATCAGTATAACCCATTCATGGCCTTGGTTCGTAAGGGAACGAATGAAACAACTGGTGAAGTATATGCCTTTAACTTTGTGTACAGCGGAAATTTCCTCGCTCAGGCTGAAGTGGACCAATTTAAGAATACAAGGGTAACAATGGGAATCAATCCATTTGATTTTAACTGGAAGCTGGAACCCGGCGAAGAATTCCAAACGCCGGAAGTGGTCATGGTTTACTCGGCTGACGGGCTTGGTGACATGTCGCGGACTTTCCATAACCTCTATCGCACCTGCTTATTAAGGGGAAAGTGGAAGGAACGAGAGCGCCCAATTCTCGTCAATAACTGGGAGGCTACCTATTTTGATTTTAATTCAGAAAAAATCCTTGACATTGCCAAGGCTGCAAAGGAACTAGGGATAGAATTGTTTGTCTTGGATGATGGTTGGTTTGGCAAGAGAAATAATGATAAAACATCATTGGGGGATTGGTTTGTAGATCGGGAGAAACTGCCGGAGGGACTGGATCACCTTGCTGAAAATGTAAAGGAACTTGGTCTTGAGTTTGGACTTTGGTTTGAACCCGAAATGATATCAGTTGACAGCGAGTTATACCGCAGCCATCCAGATTGGTGTCTTCATGTCCCAAACCGGCCCCGTTCTGAAAGCCGGAATCAGTTAGTGCTAGATTTATCTCGAAAGGATGTCTGTGAAGAAATCATTAACCGGGTCAGTCATATTTTAAAAACGGTGCCGGTTTCATATGTAAAATGGGATATGAATCGGCATATGACAGAAGTTGGATCGGCATCCCTTCCAGCCGATCGGCAAAGAGAAACAGCGCACCGCTATATGCTAGGCTTATATCGAGTAATGGATACCATCACGTCGGCTTTTCCAGATGTATTATTTGAAAGCTGCTCTGGTGGAGGCGGAAGATTCGACCCTGGAATTCTCTATTATATGCCTCAGACATGGACGAGCGATAACACCGATGCCGTCTCCCGATTGAAAATTCAGTATGGCACCAGTATGGTCTATCCAATTGTGACAATGGGTGCCCATGTATCTGCAGTGCCGAACCATCAAGTCAATCGTATTACTTCCCTGGACATGCGCGGGGCAGTAGCCATGTCTGGAAATTTAGGCTATGAGTTGGATTTAACTAAATTATCAGCGATTGAACAAGAAATCGTTAAACAACAAGTGGCTCGCTACAAAGAAATTAGAAACTTAATCCAATTTGGTGATTTCTACCGGCTCCTCAGCCCATTTGAAGGCAATGAAACGGCCTGGGTTTTTGCAAATCAGGATCAGACAGAAGTCATGGCTTTTTATTTTTCCGTTTTGGCAGAGCCAGCCTCCCCATTAAAATATTTAAAATTAATGGGGGTTGATGTGAAGAAAAAATACCAATTAATAGGGACGGATCATGTATACGGAGGGGATGAACTTGCATATGTTGGTTTAAGTATTCCAGCAGAGTTGAATGGAGATTTCCAAAGCTATATTTGGCATTTCCGTGAAATTTAATTTTATGCCGATCGAATCAAAAAAAACAGGGCTGCCAATGTCGATTAGCTGAACTTTTTGGACAGCCCCTTTTTTTTCGTTAACTAACCAATGTGCTTCTTGCTTTTTGATTTCATTTGTTTTGAAATGGTGCCATTTAATATATCTGAACGCTTACAAAATAGTATACTAAATAGTAATCCCAATGGATCAGTAAACTGTATGTGGAGGGATTGCATTGCAAGCTGGGGGACTTTGCCGAATTCTTATTGTGGACGATGAATTATTAATTAGAAAAGGGATCATCCACTATCTTGATTGGGAACAAGAAGGGTTTACGATTGTTGGAGAAGCGTCCAATGGCCAAGAGGCACTTGATTTAATTAAAAAGACACATCCACATATCCTTATTACCGATTTTGTAATGCACATCATGGATGGAGAAGAACTTATTAGAGTAGTCAAGGAACGTTATCCAGAAATTGAAATTATTGTTCTAAGCAGCTTTAGTGAATTCGATTATGTAAGATCTAGTTTTCAAAATGGAGCAGTCGATTATATTTTAAAACCAAAGCTGGATGCTGAAAGTTTATTAAAGGTGCTGAAGACGGCAGCAAGCCGAATTCCATTGTTCCAAACGGCGGAAAGAAAGACAGATGAGCCTCTTTCCGTTACACAAGTCATCAATAAGATGATTTCCGGATTTGAAATGACATGGGATGAAGAATCTAGGCTGAAGGCTTTTCCTTATCGCTATTTTTATTTAGCAGGAGTCAGTGGCCAATCTCTAGAGTCAGATGAATTTCAAGTGTTCAAGGATACAAGAATGGGAGAATTCACCTATTATTCTTTCAGTCCGAATAAGAGTTTGCAAGTCTATATTATAAACACGGAGTACAGTGAGTTCCAGCACCTTCTTGACTTTATAAATATTTTCCTTGTGAAGGAGCCCGGGATGGGTCTGGTCGTATCAGAAGTATTTGAAGACTTTTTCCAGTTGGGCAAGGTATATAAGGAAAGTCTGTTAACATTACTCGATTATCGATTCTATTTTCCAAAGGGAACCGTCTTAACGAGCCGGGATGTAAAAGGTGCACCGGTTATTGAAAACTTTAACCTCGATTGGTTTACGGACAAGTTGAAACGCAGCCAATTTGAGCCGGCCTTTACTTACCTAAAGGATTATGCCGAACGATTATCTCGCTGTTACAAGATGGACATCTTTGAATATAGAGCTTTCTTTCACAATGTTATTTTTAACATTATGATTCTATTC
>NZ_BCUZ01000192.1 GCF_001591485.1 Neobacillus fumarioli NBRC 102428
AAATTTGGGCTTCATCCGGGGAATGAAACCCATATCCAAGGGGGCTTCAATGAAAAAATACGCCGATTCAGGCATTATTCATTCATCTACAAAGAAAATCCCGAAAGGTTAAAGCCTTTCGGGATTTTCTTTTAAGCTTCTTGTGCTGTTTTCATTTTTTGGTCGACAATATCCATAAATGCTTTTTCAATAGCTTCAAGCTTTGTTTGACTTTCCTCCAAGCTAGGACTGTGTACTCCAAAGTAAAACTTCACTTTTGGTTCTGTTCCTGATGGCCTTAGGCACACCCAAGAGCCGTCTTCGAAAATGTATTTCAATACATCAGATTTTGGCAAGTTGATTTTTTCTTCCCCATTTTGAGATTTGCGTAAACTGTTTAAATAATCTTGCATCACAACCACTTTATGTGAAGCCAATTCGGTTAAGTGCTCCTCTCGGAAAGAAGCTAACAGGTTTTTGATTGATTCGGCTCCTTCCTTGCCCTTAAGAGTTAATGATTTAAGCTTTTCTTGATAAAAACCATATCTTTCAAATACTTGCTTCAGTCCTTCATAAAGCGTCAAGCCCTGCTGTTTATAATAAGCACATACTTCTACCGCTAACAGTGCCGCCTGTACAGCATCTTTATCGCGGGCAAAGTCGCCGATTAAATAACCATAGGACTCTTCGTAGCCGAAAAGGAAAGTATGCTCGCCGCTCATTTCATATTCTTTAATTTTTTCGGCAATAAATTTAAACCCGGTTAATACATCTACAGTTGATAATTGGAAGGAAGAAGCAATTTTCTTTCCTAATTCAGACGTTACGATTGTTTTCAACACGACACCATTTTCCGGCAAGGTTCCTTTCTCCTTCTTGTGCGTTAAGATGTAATCAAGAAGTAAGGCACCGGTTTGGTTTCCGGTTAGGAGGACGTATTCCCCTTCTGAGTTGCGAACGGCAATCCCTAAGCGGTCGCAATCCGGGTCAGTAGCGATTAACAGGTCAGCCCCAGTCTTCTTTCCATCGCGAATCGCCAGCTCAAAAGCAGCAGGTTCTTCCGGGTTTGGACTTTTTAAGGTAGTAAAATTCGGGTCTGGAAGTTCTTGTTCTTTCACAACTGTAACATGTTGATAGCCTAAACGGGCCAGAGCGGCACGGACAGGCTTATTTCCAGTTCCATGAAGCGGCGTATAGACCACTTTCAGATCCGTTTCTTTCGCAAGCTGCGCATTCTCAGAAATTGTGATGACTTTTTCAATGTAGGCATGATCAATCTCCGCACCAATAATTTTAATCAACCCTTTAGCGCGCAAACTGTCCTCGCTTTCCACTTCGATTACTAATTCATTATCAATGGTATTTATTTTTTCAATTACTTCTTTTGCTGGTTCAAGAGACAGCTGTGCACCGTCTGGCCCATAAACTTTATAGCCGTTATATTCTGGCGGGTTGTGGCTGGCTGTAATCACAATCCCGGAAAAAGCTTGCAGATGTCTTAAAGCAAAGGACAGCTCCGGGGTTGGTCTGAGTTCATCAAATACATATGTTTGAATTCCCCTTGTAGCCAGCGTTTTTGCTGCTTCCATGGCAAATTCGGGTGATTTGTGACGGGAATCATAGGCAATCACGACACCGCGCTGTTTTGCCTCCTTGCCTTGATCTTCTATGTATTGAGCCAAGCCCGCTGATGCTTTACGGACCGTATATATGTTCATCCGGTTTGTTCCCGCGCCGATTTCCCCGCGCATCCCTCCGGTGCCAAATTCTAAATTTTTGTAAAAAGCATCCTCCAGCTGTTTCTCGTCTTCCTTCATTTTTTCTAATTGATTTTTTAATTCTGGATCTAAGTTTTCAAACTCCATCCATCTTTTCGCTGCTGTTTTCCAGTCCATTGATCGGACCCTCCTTCTTGTCAAATCTTTTCACACTATAATTTCTTTATTTGGATTCTGAATTCCTTTATAAAATGCCCAATATTTCCCGACAAATTTCTCATAGTTTAAATTTACCAGAATCCCGCGTTTATCGTACCACAAAATGGCTTCCCTCCGTATAAAAAAACCTGCAAATAGTTGCAGGTCGTTTGGTTCTATATCAATAATTCATTATCCGCTTTGGAATACATGCTAAGCATCGTATGTTTCATATTCTTTGCTGTCGTAAACTGATCATATTCAAAAGGAAAAAACAAGCCAAATTCCCGTAAATTGGCTGCATTTCGATTGAATAGTTCAGCATACTGTTCATCCAGCTGTGAAGACTCTAAAATGGAGATTAATGTCTGGATACTCGCCATCACTTGAAAAGCATCCTTTAATGTGCCGAATTCTTTAAAATGCTGATCAGTCGGCTGTAATACCTTTAACTGTTCAAACTGCTCAATTTCTTCATCAGAAAAATATTGCGGAAAAATATTTTCATAAATATATTTTACAAGATCAACAATTTCTTCTTCTTGACTCGGTGTCGAGGCAAAAACAATTTTCACGAATAAAACCCACCTTTGCCAACCCTTTTTTCTGTCTGTATTATATATGATAAGAATAACATAATAAAACGGGTATTGACGTGGTAATTAAAACCAGAGTGAATAGGAGAATAACAAGTGATGACAGAGCGCAAAGGAGATTGGTGGCAAATTGCCGTTCCGGAAAAATGGGAAGGGAAAACAATCGAGGAGATTTTTCGTTCTGAGTGGGAAGCTCCTAAAAAATTAACCCATACTTTTCGAATGGAAAAGAAGGTCCGATATGAGGGGACTGAGGCAAACTGGAACGTACCACTGACCGCTGGAAAACGATTAGAACTTCTTCTTTTCCAAGAAGAGGAGATTCTTGTTCCGCCTTACTATCGGGATATTGAGATCCTTTATGAAGATGACCATGTCCTAGTCATGAATAAGCCCCCATTTATAAATACTCACCCAAATGACAAAGACGACGTGGAAACCCTTTTAAATGCGGCGCAATTTCATATGCAGGCGAACGGTGAAATGAGAAATGTTCGTCAAGTGCACCGGCTCGACCGGGATACAACAGGCGCCATTGTGTTCGCCAAACATGCTTTAGCTGGAGCCATATTAGACCGTATACTTGTCAAACGAGAAATCAAAAGGACTTACATCGCTTTGGTACATGGCCTTTTAAAGCAAAAAAAAGGAACCATTAACAAACCTGTCGGTCGCGATCGTCACCATCCGACCAGAAGGAGAGTATCGCCTTCTGGTCAGGAAGCCATCACCCATTATCAAGTCTTAAAAGAAGATTACACACAACATGTAACATATGTTAAGTGTTGGCTTGACACAGGCAGAACTCATCAAATTCGTATTCATTTCAGCCACCTGGGCCATCCGCTTGTCGGAGATGTTTTGTACGGCGGAAAGCCGATTGCAGACCGACAGGCGCTTCATGCCATTAAACTGGAATTTACCCATCCTTTTACCGGGGAAAAAGTCGTCTGCTTTGCACCTTTTACAGATGAACCTGTTATTTTTAAGGACATTGATGTGTATCAAATTTAGAAAAGCGGAAGCGCCTTGGTTAGCCTG
>NZ_BCUZ01000193.1 GCF_001591485.1 Neobacillus fumarioli NBRC 102428
CAGCCCCTTAAAAAGATAAGTATAAATTTTGACTTTGAAATTGTCCAGCTCCACAAGGAAAGCTTCCGAAGTGTGAGTGTAAAATCATGAGTGTTTCTTATAATTTTTTCGCTGTTTTTACTGTTGCATTTTTGTCCTCCAAAAAATCAGCGGAGTATTCTACAAGGCCTATTTGACAGCCGGGTCCGATTTTCACGATTGTCCCTCTGACGATGTCTGCTTTGGTGTTTTCGAGATAAATCTCATCACCTTCTATCACTTTGGCCGTAAGGTATCCCGCCTTTTTCGCTAGCGGAATATTTGTAAACGGAATCAGCCATGCTCCTCTTTTTACCGTAATTTTTCCGCCACCAATTTCTTCAGCCTTATTGTCACCGAATAGTAAACCAATTTTAATCGTTTCGGCTGAGAGCAGCCCCTTGATAACAAAACCACCATTTGATTCAAATGTTTCAAACTCAACTTTTCCGTTAGTAGACAAACTGCCTTTGATCGTAGCCTTTTCACCACTAATACTTTCACTGGCTTCAAGTGAGCCAATGATTTTCATTTTTTTCAAACGTGCATATTGGCCAATTTCCAATGTTCCTATAACGGTCGCTTCCTCAGCCTCTACACTGCCTTTGATCTCCGCCTCACCAAGCACTTTCACCGAATTTGCCAGAATATTTCCCTCAAGCTTACTTGTTCCGTAGACATGAAAAGCAGCACATTCAACATCATGGACGATTGTGCCTTCGCCCCGAATACTGACTTTTTCGTAGCGGCCGCGGACGATTTTCGCTGACGTACTTTCCAGATCAATTAGATCCCCTTCAATCAAGTCCGTTACGAGCAGTGTCTTTGTAAATGGCTTAAGTAAACTTCCTATTAAAGACTCGCGGCTTTTTACCGTGATCGTCTGCCCGCCGATTTCTTTCACCCGGCATTCTCCGTAAATTTTTACATCGATGTCATCTGCATTTAATAAACCGCTGATGGAAAAATGAGATTCAGCATGAAAAATTTCTGCTTCACAATCTCCCCTAACAGAAAACATTCCTTTAATATGAAGCTCCTCACCCTTCAACCGGCCGCCAACAGCGGCATGACCGTTTACCGTCAATTTTCCAACGCTCATGTTATCAGCGATGTGTGCCGTTCCATCAACGCTCAACTCCTTAGACTCTAATGAACCTTCGACTTTCACCTTTCCGTTCACCTTTGCTTTTTCGGCTTTGACACTTTCCTTTATGGTACCAACACCATTACAGTTAAATCCATTACATACAATAGCTGTATTAACGGTTCCCCTTCCGTTAATGCTGACTTGATCAAACTCACCGCCATTCGATCCACCGATGCCATTAATGTAGAGATCACCGTGTTTTTTCGTTTCCATTTGCATTTCCCCTTATAATAATTTTGCCTTTAACTCTTCCATACAGTGCATAAGTGAAACTCGGGCAACAACTTTTGTCCCCTGCTCAAAATGAAAGCTTTCTGCATTAACCAATAATAAACATGATGACACCCCAAGTTTTCTGGTAATGACTAATTCCCCGCTTTTTTGTTTGAGATTTGCACGGTTATCCTTTAATACTTGAATAACCATTTTTCCTTCATCCAGATTAATTTCTCCCGACTGAAGAAGCTTTTCTAAAATGTAAGCTTCAAGAGTTCGCCAAAAATCCAACTGAGGACTGCCCTGTTCATTTTCCAGGTATATTTCCAACACCCCATTCGAAACAATGTTACGTTTTGCTAACTCACTTTCAGACAACTGCAAATCGGCTGCATTCGGTGAAAACATGTTTGCCAACTCATCTAACGATAAATTTTCTTTCATCATTTGGATTTTTTCGATTCGCTCTAATATTTTTTCCTTAGGGAAAAATGTCTCCTGTCCGGTAAACGTAGATTTGCGAATAAACCATTCTTCCGGAATGAGGTCTTTCCGCTTCCAGCGGTACAGCTGTCCGTAGGATATTCCCGTTAAATCCAACAATTCCTTTTTTGAGATTAACTCCTCGTTCATCATCGAAACCCCTTTCTGATTAATAACGTAACATAACATTGTTACGTTGTAAAGTAAAAAAAGGTGTCAGGCACCTTTAACTTTTGCAAGAATAAAACTGACAGCCAGTGTAATCAAAGAAAAGAGGATGGCGATGCCGGAGAACGCCAGTAAATAGGCATTGTATTCGGCAATACGAACAACCAGACCATAGCTGTCTATATGAAGAATTTTTCCCGCGATGTTGAACAGTACAAGCAAAATGAAAATGATTTGCAGCCCTTTAGCGGAGTTTCTGATATCCGGTCTGCTTAAGGCAATATGGGATGAAATGCTAATTGCGATCACGATAAAAAGCCAAAAAGAAGGACTTATGAGGTTCTCAAACGAAAACAGACTTTTGCACAATTCAAACAGTACTTCCCCAACGGAACGCAATACATTTACATCTAATGTTTCCAAGGCTATTCGCTGCTGGATCTGTTGTGTAAATGCTTCATAAGCCTTAGGCACTAGAAGGTACATTCCCAAGATTAACGAACCGATTCCACTAAAGATCGGACCCAAGCCGATAAAAAAATTCCCAACTTGCTGATAAAAACTATTCAAGTTATATTGATGTTCCACATATCCCAATGTCCCATCGGGGCTGTTCAGCTGAAGCAGCTTCACCCTCGTTACCCGGTGGCCGAAAATGAAACACATCATTAAATGCCCGAGTTCATGAATCGGCGTACCAATCCATGCTGTCAGAAGGACACCGCGGGGACCAAATGCTCTAACAAGCATGTGATTGGAGTACCTTTCGATAACCCCTAATAGAAAGCCGACAGCAATCAATACTCCAAGCAAATACACCATTTCCACACAGCTTATGAAAATGGCTGCGGTTAAAGAAGTAAGGAGATTCATAGTTTGAAAATGTTCTCCTTTCAAATAAATTCTTTCTTAATTTATATCATCATTTTTACGAAAAACAATATTAATTAGGGCAAAAATATACTACTCAAAACATCCATCAGTAGTCAATGTAAGTAAAAGGGTATTTCGTGGAATTTTAATAAAAAACTATAATGGATTTCGTTTTAGCGAATCCGGTGGCGGCTGTATTCAAAGTTGGCGCTCACTTCAAACTGGGGTGGCGGGTTCCGTGAGGGTTCTGTCTGAAGTTGCACTCGCTTCAGAATTGATTTGACTTTTCCAACGATGCTTCTGTCCGAAGTTACCACCGCTTTAGACTGGATTGGCTTTTCCGACGACGCTTCTGTCCGAAGTTACCAGCGCTTCAGACTGGTTTGACCTTGCAGGCCGAAGTTCTGTCCGAAGTTATAGCCACTTCAAACAGATTTATCAAATCTGTCCAAATAGAAAAGGGGCTG
>NZ_BCUZ01000194.1 GCF_001591485.1 Neobacillus fumarioli NBRC 102428
CAGGCTGACCAAGGCGCTTGCGCTTTTCTTATTAAAAATATTTCACAGCGCCTACCACAATCAAAACCCATGCCACTAAAAAGCAAACACCGCCAATTGGCGTAATGGCACCGAGCGGGCCGATTTTTGTCAAGCTTAGTATGTACAAGCTGCCGCTGAAGAAAATAATTCCCGCCAGCATAAGCCATCCGGACCATGAAAACAATGTGCTGCCGGTACCTCGGCTGAGAAGCAACCCAACCACTAAAATTCCTAAAGCATGGAACATTTGATAGGTAACCCCTGTTTTCCAAATATCCAAATACTTTGGTTCCAGCTTATTTGCCAGTCCGTGAGCTCCAAAAGCACCGAGCGCAACAGCCAAAAACGCATTAAGTGCTCCAATGATAATAAAAGCTTTCATCCCTTATTCCCTCCCGCTTCTTAAAAGTCAAATAACGAATCCCCATTTGCTCCATCATCTAATTCCAGTCTCTTTGCCTGTGGTATTGCAGCCGGCTGCTGGATCGACTGCTGCACAAATGGCGGCTGAACCTTTGCTGCTGTACTCCACGATGGCTCTCTTTTTTCCTGATGCTCGTCCAAGATTAACTCGCATAATATTTTAATAGAGTAAATCTTTTCCCGTAACACGTCCTCCTTTTGTACACTTTTTGCTTGTCTTACTTCCTCTTCTATTTTTGTTAGTAATTTTTGCAAGGATATATTCACACTTGGCACCTCAGTTTTTATCTTACTTTTATTCTACAAGAGAATCGCTGATTTTTCGAAAAAAAAGACCGGCTGCCCATTCGACAAAAATCCTTATGTTCCACGTGAAACATGTCCGTTTCTGTCGATTCTGATCATTGCCCAGTTATCCCCCGCTAACTGACGGAATAAAAGCAATTACATCGCCATCGTGTATAATCTCATCATCAGGGACAAACTCCTCATTAATGGCTGTCATCACCGTTTCGAGCTGCGGCAGATCATAATTCTTCATCAACTCGGTCTTTAGCTCAGCCACCGTTTTTCCAACTGCCTTTATCTGAAGCTCCTCCCGGTCAGCTGCATCACGCAAATGAGCAAAAAACAGTATTTTATTCATGCAAATCTCCTTCCTCCGGTTTGCCGCTTGGATACGCAACCGTCTCCAACTGATTACCGACCCATGCTTCGCCATCTTCCCAATGTTCCTTTTTCCAAATAGGGACGATCTCCTTGATCCGTTCGATTGCATAACGGTTTGCTTCATAGGCATCGGCACGGTGCGGCGTTGACACAGCGATCACAACCGCAACATCCGTAATGTCCAAGCGGCCGATCCGGTGGGTAATGGCCACTTTTGCTTTCGGCCAGCGCTCTTCAATTTCTTTGCCAATCTGTGCGAGCTTCTTTACCGCCATAGTTTCATAAGCTTCATAAATTAAGTATAATGTTTTCTTACCGTCTGTTAATTCGCGGACGGTTCCAATAAACGTCGTAATCGCACCCGCTTCGCGCTCGACCACTTTATCAATAACCGATTGAATATTGATTGGTTCCTTCGATATTTCGTATCGCAATTTGTTCACCTCTGGCCCTTCAAACATTTATAAACATTATTAACCAAAGTCTAGCAATGCGCCACCCTAAACATATTTATTGGCAGCTTCATATTCATCAGGCCTATTCATGTTGAAAAAGATCCGCTCCAGTTCATGTGAACTAAATTCCGGCAGTTCTTTTTCCGTTACATAGCGGACATTAATTTGCTCAAGAAGATCCTTCATGCTCAACCGGCCCGTTTCCATGCATTTTACAGCTTTTTTGGCCGTCCGTTTATGGAAAATAGCAAATAACGGGTGCTCCCTTCCATTGATCACAGGAATTACCGCATCCATTTCACCGCATTGCTCAACAAGCCTCTCAGCCAGCCTGCTTGAAACAAACGGCATATCACAAGCAACAAGCAAATTAAGGTCATCCTCACTTGCTGTTAAGCCAGCATGAAGTCCCGCAAGCGGACCCAATCCTGGGAAAAGGTCAGGGGTCTGTTTTACTCCTAAATATTCGTAAGTCTCCGGTTGATTTGTAACTAGAATAAGATCAGTAAATACTAACCTTAATTCCTCTACAATTCTTTCAATGTTCGGTTTTCCATTTATCTTTAGCAGGGCTTTATTGGTCCCCATACGGCTGGACTTCCCGCCTGCCAAAATAACCGCTCCGGCCTTCATTGCCTACACCCCCTAAACCGTCCAATTAACGACCGTTTTCGGACTCTTTAAAACAGCGTTGTTTTATTTCATTTAGTTTAATATAGCCGAGGCTCCAACTGCAAATCTGTTTTTACACGATTGTAAATTTCACCATAAATCACCATACTCTGATATAATTCAATTAATGATTTATACTATAAATGGAACTTTTTTGAAAGGGGAACTCGTAAAATGACGATTCAAAAAGTATTGACGATTGCCGGGTCTGATTCAAGCGGCGGCGCCGGAATGCAGGCGGATTTAAAAACTTTCCAGGAGCTTGGCGTTTACGGAATGACTGCCCTTACCTGTATCGTGACAATGGACCCAAACGGCTGGCACCATCGCGTGTTTCCGATTGAAACCAGTCTCGTAGAAAAACAGCTCGACACCATTTTCTCCGTCGGGATTAGTGCAATGAAAACCGGTATGCTTGGAACAGTAGAAATCATTGAACTGGCGGCAAAGAAAATCGATGAGCACAAATTAGAGCGCGTTGTGATTGATCCCGTCATGGTATGTAAAGGGGAAGACGAGGTATTGAATCCGGAAACAGCGGATGCGATGCGTGAGCTCTTGATTCCTCGTGCATTGGTTGTAACTCCTAATCTTTTTGAAGCCGGACAGCTTGCCGGCATGAAAACACCAAAGAACTTGGATGAAATGAAACAGGCGGCAGCCAAAATTCATGATCTTGGTGCGAAAAATGTTGTCATTAAAGGCGGCAGCAAGCTGCAAACCGAAGAAAAATCCCTTGACCTTCTTTATGATGGTAAAGAATTCAAAATTTATGAATCCGACAAAATCGACACAACCTATACCCATGGTGCCGGCTGCACGAATTCAGCAGCGATCTGTGCCGAACTGGCAAAAGGTAAATCTGTTTATGAGGCCATGGAAGTATCCAAAGCGTTTGTTTCCGCAGCGATCAGCCAAGGTTTCCGCTTAAATGAATACGTTGGCCCGACATGGCACGGCGCTTATCGAGGAAAGGATGCTCGTGAATAATAACAGGTTCTCTTTAAAGGTGCAATACAGTCGCAATGAAGATAGGGG
>NZ_BCUZ01000195.1 GCF_001591485.1 Neobacillus fumarioli NBRC 102428
TTCGTTCTTTGAAAACTAGATAATCGTAGAAGAAACCAAGCAAGAACCGAGTAATAGCTTATTTAGGTTTTAAACCTTTTAGGTTAAGTTAGAAAGGGCGCACGGTGAATGCCTTGGCACTAGGAGCCGATGAAGGACGGGACTAACACCGATATGCTTCGGGGAGCTGTAAGTAAGCTTTGATCCGGAGATTTCCGAATGGGGAAACCCGCTGCTCGTAATGGAGCAGCATCTTTACCTGAATCCATAGGGTAATGAAGGCAGACCCGGGGAACTGAAACATCTAAGTACCCGGAGGAAGAGAAAGCAAACGCGATTCCCTTAGTAGCGGCGAGCGAAACGGGAACAGCCCAAACCGAAAGGCTTGCCTTTCGGGGTTGTAGGACACTCAACATGGAGTTACAAAGGAACGGGGTAGATGAAGCGGTCTGGAAAGGCCCGCCATAGAAGGTAACAGCCCTGTAGTTGAAACTTCGTTCCCTCCTGAGTGGATCCTGAGTACGGCCGGACACGTGAAATCCGGTCGGAAGCTGGGAGGACCATCTCCCAAGGCTAAATACTCCCTAGTGACCGATAGTGAACCAGTACCGTGAGGGAAAGGTGAAAAGCACCCCGGGAGGGGAGTGAAAGAGATCCTGAAACCGTGTGCCTACAAGTAGTCAGAGCCCGTTTACGGGTGATGGCGTGCCTTTTGTAGAATGAACCGGCGAGTTACGATTGCATGCAAGGTTAAGTCGAAAAGACGGAGCCGCAGCGAAAGCGAGTCTGAATAGGGCGATTTTCAGTATGTAGTCGTAGACCCGAAACCAGGTGATCTACCCATGTCCAGGGTGAAGTCCAGGTAACACTGGATGGAGGCCCGAACCGACGCACGTTGAAAAGTGCGCGGATGAGGTGTGGGTAGCGGAGAAATTCCAATCGAACTTGGAGATAGCTGGTTCTCTCCGAAATAGCTTTAGGGCTAGCCTCACGTGCAAGAGTCTTGGAGGTAGAGCACTGTTTGGACTAGGGGCCCTCATCGGGTTACCGAATTCAGACAAACTCCGAATGCCAATGACTTATCCGTGGGAGTCAGACTACGAGTGATAAGATCCGTGGTCAAAAGGGAAACAGCCCAGACCGCCAGCTAAGGTCCCAAAGTATACGTTAAGTGGAAAAGGATGTGGAGTTGCTTAGACAACCAGGATGTTGGCTTAGAAGCAGCCACCATTTAAAGAGTGCGTAATAGCTCACTGGTCGAGTGACTCTGCGCCGAAAATGTACCGGGGCTAAACGTATCACCGAAGCTGCGGGTGGACACCGATGGTGTCCGCGGTAGGAGAGCGTTCTAAGGGCGTTGAAGCTAGACCGTAAGGACTGGTGGAGCGCTTAGAAGTGAGAATGCCGGTATGAGTAGCGAAAGATGAGTGAGAATCTCATCCACCGAATGCCTAAGGTTTCCTGAGGAAGGCTCGTCCGCTCAGGGTTAGTCGGGACCTAAGCCGAGGCCGAAAGGCGTAGGCGATGGACAACAGGTTGATATTCCTGTACCACCTCTTAATCGTTTGAGTGATGGGGGGACGCAGGAGGATAGGGTAAGCGCGCTGCTGGATTAGCGCGTCCAAGCAGTTAGGCTGGCAAGTAGGAAAATCCGCTTGCCGATAGGCTGAGCTGTGACGGCGAGGGAAATATAGTACCGAAGTTCCTGATTCCACACTGCCAAGAAAAGCCTCTAGCGATGATTTTAGGTGCCCGTACCGCAAACCGACACAGGTAGGCGAGGAGAGAATCCTAAGGTGAGCGAGAGAACTCTCGTTAAGGAACTCGGCAAAATGACCCCGTAACTTCGGGAGAAGGGGTGCTCATCGAGGTGCATAGCCTTGATGAGCCGCAGTGAATAGGCCCAGGCGACTGTTTAGCAAAAACACAGGTCTCTGCGAAGCCGCAAGGCGAAGTATAGGGGCTGACGCCTGCCCGGTGCTGGAAGGTTAAGAGGAGGGGTTAGCATTCGCGAAGCTCTGAATCGAAGCCCCAGTAAACGGCGGCCGTAACTATAACGGTCCTAAGGTAGCGAAATTCCTTGTCGGGTAAGTTCCGACCCGCACGAAAGGCGTAACGATCTGGGCACTGTCTCAACGAGAGACTCGGTGAAATTATACTACCTGTGAAGATGCAGGTTACCCGCGACAGGACGGAAAGACCCCATGGAGCTTTACTGCAGCCTGATATTGAATTTTGGTACAGCTTGTACAGGATAGGTAGGAGCCGTTGATGCCGGAGCGCCAGCTTCGGTGGAGGCGTCGGTGGGATACTACCCTGGCTGTATTGAAATTCTAACCCGCACCCCTTATCGGGGTGGGAGACAGTGTCAGGCGGGCAGTTTGACTGGGGCGGTCGCCTCCCAAAGAGTAACGGAGGCGCCCAAAGGTTCCCTCAGAATGGTTGGAAATCATTCGCAGAGTGTAAAGGCACAAGGGAGCTTGACTGCGAGACCTACAAGTCGAGCAGGGACGAAAGTCGGGCTTAGTGATCCGGTGGTTCCGCATGGAAGGGCCATCGCTCAACGGATAAAAGCTACCCTGGGGATAACAGGCTTATCTCCCCCAAGAGTCCACATCGACGGGGAGGTTTGGCACCTCGATGTCGGCTCATCGCATCCTGGGGCTGTAGTCGGTCCCAAGGGTTGGGCTGTTCGCCCATTAAAGCGGTACGCGAGCTGGGTTCAGAACGTCGTGAGACAGTTCGGTCCCTATCCGTCGCGGGCGCAGGAAATTTGAGAGGAGCTGTCCTTAGTACGAGAGGACCGGGATGGACGCACCGCTGGTGTACCAGTTGTCTTGCCAAAGGCATCGCTGGGTAGCTATGTGCGGAAGGGATAAGTGCTGAAAGCATCTAAGCATGAAGCCCCCCTCAAGATGAGATTTCCCATAGCGCAAGCTAGTAAGATCCCTGAAAGATGATCAGGTTGATAGGTCAGAGGTGGAAGCATGGCGACATGTGGAGCTGACTGATACTAATCGATCGAGGACTTAACCAA
>NZ_BCUZ01000196.1 GCF_001591485.1 Neobacillus fumarioli NBRC 102428
TTCGTGTTGCAATCAGAGGGCTTGGAACGGAAAACGAGGAAAATCGGAAGGTTCGTCCTACCAATCAAGGATAGTGGACGGAAAGCGGGGTGCATTCAGACCAATAAGAGCTGTTCATAACATCCGAAAAACAAATGGAAAAGTAACCCGCCCGGGAGAATTCAAATAAACCACACTTAATAACCCCCTTTTTCCATCCATCCTTTAGATGATATGATAAAGTTACCTACAAATATTTTTGATGTTCGTACAAATAAACTTAGGGGGATCACATAATGAAAATTTATACAAAAACAGGCGACAAAGGAACAACATCGCTTGTATACGGCCAGCGGGTAGCAAAGACAGATTTAAGAGTGGAAGCATATGGTACATGTGATGAAACAAATTCCATGATCGGTCTTGCACTAAGCTATATAAAAAATGAAAATTTTCCAGGTAAAGAAATAATTGAAAAGACATATCATAAAATACAAACAAACCTATTTCATGTAGGAGCTGAACTAGCTACACCTAAAGGAAAAGAAGTCGGATGGAAGCTTGCTGCTTCTGATATCGAAGAAATGGAAAAACAAATCGATGAATGGGATGAAAAATTGCCGCCTCTAACGAACTTTATCCTGCCCGGCGGACATCCGGCAGGTGCAGCTTTCCATGTGGCCCGAACAATTGCAAGACGGGCGGAACGATGTGCAGTTGCCTTGGGAGAAGACGTAAACCCATTAGTACTTGCCTATCTGAACCGGCTTTCCGATCTTTTATTTGTTACCGCTCGATATGTAAACAAGCAGCTGGGAGCACTTGAGCAAACTTTGCACAGTAAACAAGAGTAAAACTTCCTATTTATACTATTACAATATTGACAAAAGTACTTATTGCTCTGTAAACTAATTATAACAATTATAATTTAAGAATACTTTTCAGAAAAGAGGTGCATGGCGATGAATCAGTTGAAGGAAGCATTAGATACCCTAAAAGAAACAGGTGTACGAATTACACCGCAGCGTCATGCGATACTTGAATATTTAATAAACTCGATGTCACATCCAACTGCGGATGAAATCTATAAAGCACTCGAAGGAAGATTTCCAAATATGAGCGTGGCAACGGTTTATAATAATTTACGAGTATTTCGTGAAGTTGGCCTTGTCAAAGAACTTACTTACGGTGATTCATCAAGCCGTTTTGATTTCGTGACAACCAATCACTATCATATCATTTGCGAACAATGCGGCAAGATTGTTGATTTTTACTATCCCGGTCTTGATGAAGTAGAACAGTTGGCATCACATGTAACCGGATTTAAAGTAGCTAATCATCGGATGGAGATCTATGGAACTTGTCCGGAATGTGCCTCCAAAGAGGCCCATTAATATGACAAAAAGAATGACAAAAACCCATTGTTTAAATAGGTTTCGTCATTCTTTTTTATGTTGTTTTTTTCTTATTATACGATTCATCAAACTCTTTCCCCTCAAGGCTCGGGTCAAGTGTTAGAGGCTCACGGCAGTGCATACACATATCCACTCGGCCAAGCATCTTCGTCGGCTTTCCGCATTTTGGACATTTGACTTGGACGGCACGCGTAGACAGCATCCCGATCCAAAAATACACAATAGTACTTGCGATAATACAAAGAAGACCTAAAATCATAAAAATGGTCATAATAAGTGGATGGGAGCGAAAATAAATTCCTCCATACATCACAATAAACCCAACAAAAATCAAGATTAGCGCAAAGCTGCGAATCTTATTTATTTTACTCGAATACTTTGCCATAGTCTCCCCCTCCTAGAAAAACTATACCATATTTTCTCAAGAATACGAAAATAGAAGAATGTCGAAATTTGTCTATAATGAAAGAAGGAGTTTTTTAATGACTGTCGAACATATATTGCTACCCGAAAAAAATTGGAGGTTAAGATGAATGGAAGACATTCTTCGGCCTATATATCAGGAGAGGGCCAGCCAGTTAAATACTCTTGGCGTTTTAATGATTGAAAAAAAACCAAAATCAATTCTTACGGATTCTTTTGATGTAATTCTGTTAATAATCGTCAAAGAGGCGGATAAACCAATATTTATTAAACATTATACCTATGGTGACCAAAAGGCTGCCATGCATGTGATAACGGAAACAAAACTGCAAGAGTGGCTGTTATTAGGGAACAATCGAAAAATATTTGAATGGCTTGATCTTGCTAAAATTATCTTTGATCGTAATGAGTATGTGGCAAATCTAAAAAAAGAACTGAAAGAGTTTCCTTTTAACGGTCGAAAAGTCAAAATGGGACTAGAATTTGCCAAGCTGATACGTCGTTATATGGATGGTAAATCGCTATTTGAAAACAAACAATATCTTGATGCCTATAACCATGTTGTTCATTCACTGCATCATTTAGCAAGATTAGCCGTAATTGAAAATGGTCTTCATCCCGAACTCACGGTTTGGTATCAAGTGAAACAAATTCAGCCGGAAATCTTTAAATTATATGAGGAACTCTTATACAGTGAAGAAACCTTGGAAAAAAGGCTGGAACTTTTATTTTTGGCAAGCGAATTTATGATTCATTCAAAAACATGTATCGGCACAGCTCATATGATGGAAGTGCTGAGCAAGAAAGAGTATTGGATGTTTAATGAAATAATGGAAGACAAAGAACTAATTCCTTACTCTGTTGATATGTCTGTTCTTCTAGAGTACTTAATTGAGAAACATCTTGTAGAGGTCATTAATATTGAAACAAAAGGCCAAGGTATTTTTCACCGCTGTTATCGGGCGAATAAAAAAACATCATAAAAAATCAAAAAAACTGTTGACCTTTCATCGAATACTTGATATATTAATAACCGTCGCTGCGAAACATTGAAAAACAAAACTTTCGCAGATGACGGTTGTTTTTTTAAAAAAGGTGTTGACAGTAACAAACGCCTTATGATATATTGAAAAAGTCGCTTTTGAGCGACGGAACAAAATAG
>NZ_BCUZ01000197.1 GCF_001591485.1 Neobacillus fumarioli NBRC 102428
GAAGCAAGTATGTAATATACTTGCTTTTTTTTATTGAACCAAATGAATATAGTGAAGGCTTCTCCGAAAAAATAAGGTTGTGAAAGGATGGATGGAAAAATGGACAAAACGTTAGGGTATCTTCGCGAAACCTTATCAAACTACACGGATGAACATCACAGCATCGCCAATCATATCTACCAAAAACTTATGGAAGGCAATTTTTCCTCCGAAGAAAGCTTCGTCAGGCACTTAAGCCAAAAAGAAAGTGCATTCTTAAATAAAATTCTTCAAACCGAAATTCGTTACGCAAAGCAGGAGAAAGACGAGAAAAGAGCCTATCAGCTAAATGAGGTTTACGAGTTATTATTTTAAACGATCCAAAGATGGCAGAATTCTTGCCATCTTTGGATCGTTTATTTTATAAATATTTCCGAGGGAAGCGCAAAGTCCGACAAAAACCGCTACACTCTAACAACGTATCCCCTTATCAAACGACAAGTTTTTTGGAAGATTACTAAAACAAGATTTCATTTTTCATGCTTATTTCCCGAAATTCTGAAACGGCCCGCTTCTTTTAATGCGTTTTTTAATATTAATTCCATTTGTGCATTGACACTGCGTAATTCATCATTGGCCCATTTCTCAATCATATCATAGAGGTTTTGATCAATCCGCAATAAAAACCGCTTCTTTTCAGCCACTTTACCACGACCTTAATAAATCGTTCCTGTATTAATAACCGGCTGGGTTCCCTTTTCAGAAATTAAAGCAACCATTAAATTATTAATCATTTGTGCTTTCTTATCTTCATTCAATTCCACAATACCTTCACTGCTTAATTGATCGATCGCCGATTTCACCATCGTTACTGCTCCATCGACAATCACTTTCCGGGCAGCTAACACAGCTTTAGCTTGCTGTCTTTGCAGCATAGCATGGGCAATTTCACTTGAGTACACTAAATGCATGATTCTAGCCTCTATAATTTCAACTCCAGCAATACTGAGCCGCTTTTGTAAATCCTTTGTCAGCTCATCTCCTACCTCATCAGAATGCTGTCTTAATGAAATTTCATAATCATTGTTAAAGTTGTCATAAGGGTATTGGCTCTCAATATGACGGAGACCTGTCTCACTTTGAGTATGAACGAACTCTTTATAATCTTCAACACCAAATATAGCTTTCGCACTGTCCAATACCTTATAAACCACAACAGCAGCAATTTCAATCGGATTACCTTCCAAATCATTTACTTTAAGTTTATCACTATTAAAATTAATCACCCGGAGCGAAACCGTCTTCTTAACAGTTAATGGAATTGTCAACCAAAAACCTTCCTGTTTCATCACACCTAAATAATTACCAAATAGCGTAAACACTTTTGCCTGATTCGGCTGAACAATTGTAAATCCTGAAAGAAGCAATAAAGCACATAATGCACACAACAAAGCAGCTGCAAACATTACAACGTTTTCTGTGTTAACAAATTGGCTGAAACTAATGAAGGCAAGTACCACAAATATTAGAAAAAGCAAAAGTCCCAATAACCCATTTTACTTTGCCGATCTCTTTTTCTTTCAAACCAACCCCCTTTATTTCCATCTTTCACCATTACGATATCATTTTAATATCATAAGGAAGAAAAATTTAGCATAAAAAAGAAGCTGCAATAGTCTTTACAGCTTCTAATGAATGTCTCTTTTCTTAAATCTTCCGCCTCGGACTTCTGTTATATCCGCAACGGCTAAAAACGCATTAGTGTCATATTCAGCCACTATTTCCTTCAGCTTTGCTTCTTCCAAGCGGTTTATGACACAAAAGATGACTCTTTTATTATCTCCTGAAAATGCTCCTTCTCCTTTCAAATATGTAACTCCTCGCCCCAGCCGATTCAAAATGGCATCACCCATCTGATCTGCAACATCACTGATAATCCATACAGATTTCGATTCGTCAAGACCAGTAATCGTAATATCCATCGTTTTATAGGCGACAAAATAAGCGATAAGCGAATACATAGCCCGATCCCATGTAAAAACAAAGCCAGCACTTCCCAGTATGAAAAGATTAAAAAACATGACAATTTCTCCAACAGAAAATGGAAGTTTTTTATTAAAGAGGATGGCGAGGATTTCAGTACCATCCAATGAACCGCCGTACCGAATAACCAATCCTACCCCTATCCCAAGTGTTACTCCGCCAAAAACAGTCGCAAGAAGGATGTCTTGAGTAAAGGCTGGAACTGAATGGAGCAGGGTGGTGGCAACAGAAAGTGCGATGATACCATAAAGTGTAGAAACGGCAAACGTTTTTCCGATTTGTTTATATCCAATAAAGAAAAATGGGAGATTAAGCAGAAAGAGAAATATTCCTAATTTCCAGCCAGTAATATAAGAAAGGATAATTGAAACACCTGTGATTCCTCCATCTATTACTTTATTAGGAACCAGAAAGATTTCAAGCCCTACTGCATAAAGAATTGCACCAAGTGTGATTAACAAAATCCTCTGGAAAATTTTCCTTTTCGTTAGCCTTCGGTGCTGAATTTTTTCCATTATAACCTTCTTTTGTTCCGCCAATGATAAATCTTGCATTCCTGACATTAACTTGCCCCTTTCGTATTCATTTCCTTCTTATAGGATAACGAAATATGGGTCTCCTTTGTATTAATATGCTCTATTATTTACCTTCTTGAAAAAAAGAAACTGCCCAAGAAAGGCAGTGTGATTGTTCTTAACTAGGGTCAACCTCATCATAGGAAAGAGTTGTGACACTAGTATATTCTCCTCTTTCAATTTCTTCCGGGTTTGCACTTTGCTCCAACTCTTTTTGATCGTCCATGCCCGGAGCAATTGTAGGACTATTTTGCTGCCTTTCTTTTTCTTTAGGCATTGTTTCCACCCCTTTCCATGAATATTTTTCCTTTTTTCTCTGAAAATATACTTTTTAGCATAAAAAATGGGG
>NZ_BCUZ01000198.1 GCF_001591485.1 Neobacillus fumarioli NBRC 102428
CCCCTTCTGTTAATAGGGCTGCTCACCAAATTTGATAAAGGTTCGCTCATCTTCGATTAAACCGCAGGCCCCGCATTGGATTCGGTATACCGGACCATTATAGCGGATATGAAATGGTTCTAATTCATTCTCTTGATACTCATAAACAACAGCCCCTGTTTGAGGATCAAGCTTGACAGGATGTACTACTTGCTCGATAACATTAAATCGGCTTCGATTGGTTTTACAATTTGGACAACGATAGGGAGTAGTCATTTGATTCTCCTTTCTAAATATGTTTAACCTTTATTTTTTGCATTTTTGCCATCATTTATGTAACAATGCAAGATAGAGAGGAAGGGGGTATTCGTTTGTCAGAAAATTTCGATTGGTTATTGGAAGAATATCGTACTATTTGGCATAATCGTTTATTAGAGAATAATGAAATCAGAAGTGAGGAAATTTTACTTGAAGCAATAAAACGAGAATTATTAGATGAAAACTCCCATCCAAGGGTAAGAAAAACTCCATATGAAAAATTTTATTTTGCCGTAAAAAGAATCCTAAATGCCAAGATTTCTCCGGAGGCAAAACCGCTTTTAATCAGGATCTACGTTGAAATGCTGGAGAAATTAATCAAGGATGTGTGATCATGAAAAAGGTGATGATACTCGTCATATCTTTTCTTTTACTCGGAGTGGTCTCAGCATGCAGCAATGAAACCAAAAAGACGAATGAAATTCCGCAGATATTAAATGTAGAATTATCCGTAAAGCCGGACAAAATAAAACCGAATGAGTCCGTAACGTTTGAGGCAAAGGTAACTCAAGATAATAAACCGGTTAACGATGCTGATGAAGTGGTATTTGAGATTTGGCGGGCAAATGCCGCTCAGCATGAAAAAATTGAAATAAAGCATCCCAAAAATGGCATTTACAGTCTGAAAAAAACGTTTTCCGAGGAAGGAACTTATTATATCATTTCTCACGTGACGGCAAGAAATATGCATAATATGCCGAAAAAAGAATTTATTGTTGGCACACCGAGTACACCTGAAAATTCGAATACCAATTCAATGAACGGAATGAATATGGATGATGAGATAAATAAAAAGTAAAAGACAGCTAGACGGCTGTCTTTTTCGCTTATTATAAAATTTCCATCACATCGATTTGGGAAAATTGCATATCGATATTTTTAGGGATTTTTACTTCCAGGATGCCGTCTTTATAGTTTGCCGATGCACCTTTCTTTTTTACAATGGCGGGCAGAGTAATCGTGTGTTTATCCTCCTGCTGTGGAATATGTTCAACAATCAGTTGGTTGGTGGTATGATAAAGCCGAAGTTTTTTAATCCATTCCTCGTCTTTGATTGGGATCCGGACATACACATAATCATGGGTTTCAAAAGCGGATGATGATAACATGCCAGCTGATGATGCTGCTTGGGGAGCTGCTTGAGAAGATCCAAAACCATTAAACATCTCCATTGGATTCATCATATCCCGCATATTGTTAGGCATGACTTTGCTAATGATATCCTGTACATATTTATCAATTTCTTCCGGTTTTAATTTTTGCAGCGTGTCCTTCATGTCTTTATTAAAAGGGAATAAATTCCATGGGAACATTCATTTTCCTCCTTTCAGGAAGTTGATGTCAATTTCTGGTGTTAAAATCTTTTTCGATATTCTATATTATGCAAATAGAGGCCCATAAGTTATTGAAAATGATTGTGTGATTCCCAGTGTGTTTTAGTATGAAGAATGGCTCTTTTGAAGATAATAGAAATTAATCATCAAGGAAAGGAGCAAAGAGAATGAGTTTTAATCTGAACAGAATTAACCCCAATCAAACCCAGGTATTTTTTCATGATGGCCGATTTGAAACGTTAACGGACGAGGAATTAGAAGAATTTTTGCTCCAAATGGGTATTAATGAAGTAAATGAAACAATGGAACAAAACGTAACGGAATAATACAGAATACTTTTTAAAAAAGCAATCGACCTTCACGGCCGATTGCTTTTCTATGCTTCCAACAGATCATTTTCTGATTCTGAAGGGACATTTCTCATAACGTGCAAAGTATATAAATCTTTTGGAATTTCATATAAATCAAATAGATCTCCATGGGCATTGATTTGGTCGTATATATTTTTTCTTGTTTCATTTGCTTTCACTGTATAGGGCAGTTTTTCTGCTGCTTTTATGGAGCGGATATTGATCTTTTTGATCCGCATAAACACGGTTTCAATTCCTTTTTCGTAAAACAGTTCCTGGAAGAATGCCGATTTTGCGATTTGATTATAGCCTTTGCCGTGATACGGTTTCCCAAGCCAAGTGCCCAGGAATCCGGCATTGTCTTCGAGATCGTACAGGCTGATGACGCCGATCGGATTGCCCCATTCATCAAGAATCGTACGGGAAATCAATTCTCCGCGTTCTTCTGCCTCGATTGTCTGTTTCGTGATAAACAGAAATTCTTCGTAAGAGGCGCATTTATGACGAATAAAAGGGAAGACATCTGGATGCGTCATTAAATCATAAAGAGTTTGACAGTCCTGCAGCTCCCGTTTCTTGAGCATGTTGATCCCTCCAATCAGGGCATACCGATTCCATGTCAAAAGAAGCGGCCCACCCTCGAAATTTTTTTAACTTGCTTAAAAAATTTCGGGGTGGGAATCGAACCCACTAGAACCAGTTAAACTGGTGGCGCACCATTTGCCTTCCCTATTTTATTTTTTGTTATCCAAAGTTTGTCTTAAAACCTCAATAATATACTCAAAACAAAAATACCTCACTAACTGTATAATACTCGAAAAAAAGCAAAAAAGATATAGTTATTTGTTGCCTTTTTAATAAAGTTTTCTTACAAAATTCTACATTTTCCTTAAGTTTTTCTCTTCTTCTATTTCTATTTTTTACGGAAATATATAATGGACCC
>NZ_BCUZ01000199.1 GCF_001591485.1 Neobacillus fumarioli NBRC 102428
AGCGAAAGCACCAAGGTAAGGCGCTTCCGCTTTTCTATTTGGCTAGCTTCAGCGCCTATCCCCTCGGGGTCAAATAACCTTCTGCACTAAAAGTCAAAAGGGCAGACTTTGAGTGCAGAAGAAACATTTGCCCGTCGGAGCTTTCCAAGGCGCTTCCGCTTTTCTATTTTGATTGCATCATTTTTGTGCGGTAGTCGGTTTCGTAGTATTCCAATTCTTCTCTAATCCGCTGAAATTCACCTTCAAGGCTTTTGACTAATTGGCTGACACTTTCTGGAATCGCGCGGTAAAACTTGATCGAGTTTCTGCCGGTATAAGCTGATCGGCTGTCTTCATACCAAGCATCATTCTTAGGAGCAAAGAACTCTTCAATACACTGATGATAAATTTTGTATAAAGTTTTTTCTGCTGCCGCTTTCTGAAACGGTTCACTTTGGAGAATGATGGAACAAGCATCCAAACCTTCCTCGCTATATACAACAAGTTTGCGTAATTGAGCAAAAATCACTTTTGTGTAAGAGCGTTCCTCTTCATTTTCTAACTGAAATTGTGACAATGATGTTTCATCTAAAAAATTCCCAAAAGAAACGATGACATTTGACAAAAAAGCTTTCACATCCTGAAGTTGTGAATTGACTAATGTATTTCCCATATTCATCCTCCTAGTATTGTTCCACATTTCATTTATTGCGGCTGCAAAATAAACTCCAGCGGCGAACGCAGATTGTAACCATTTGTTTGTTTAAGGGCAAGAAAAATTTCTGGCAATTTATCAAAATTGATATTTCGAAAATAAGAAGCGAATTCCTCTTTTGAATTGATATAGAGACGCTTTCTACTCCGAAGGCCAGGATTTTTCAATAAACAAACCAAGGCAACAATATCTTTAAATTCAACTTCCCTGCCATTCTGTACAAAAATAGGATCCTGTTTGTACGGGGTAAACTCTTGGTAAATTTCATCAAAATACCTTACATACAATACATGCAATGTCTTTTCGATTCCATCATCGCTGAACGTTACTTCACTCCGATTAAAAAAATCCTCGGAAGTGTTCGGTTGTGCTTTCTCTAATTCATAGCCTTTGCATTCTTTGATCAGCACCTTAATCCCGCTCCTTATCCACCATACGTTAAATCCCGCTTAAAAATTACTTCATAATGTATATATATTTTAGCATATATTCTCATATTTTGATTGGGTATTAGGAGTTAATCGTTTCCTGAAATTTCTCAAAAAACAAGTCTGCTTCCTCTTGAATAAATTCTTCTTCTGCTTTTTCAGGAAGCTTTGGCAATTCATCCAAACTTTTGAGCCCAAAATAATCAAGAAACTCTTCCGTTGTGCCGTATAGATATGCCCTTCCTGCGCCATCTGCCCGGCCGATTTCCTTTATTAATGCTTTAGCCATTAGGGTATGCAGCGGCCTCTCAGTTTTAACCCCGCGAATCTCCTCAATTTCAGCTCTGGTTATGGGCTGTTTATAAGCTATAATCGCCAATGTCTCCAATGCTGCCTGCGATAATGTTGAGGTATTGGGCGAATCGACGAGCTTTCTTAAATAGATGGCATTTTCTTTCTTTGTAGCAAGCTGATATGTACCGGCAAGTTCGATCAGCATGATGCCGCGATTGTCATTTTTACTGTATTCAAGCCTTAAATCCTCAATAATTTCTTGTGCTTTCATCTCGTCCACTTCCAGTACTTCCGCAATCTGCTTAAGCGAAAGCCCTTCATCTCCAGCTGCAAATAAGAGACTTTCAAGTATGCTTGTCCAATTAATGATATTCATACGCATCTCCTCCTTCCTTTACAGCTCGGATCATAATATCCCCGAAGTTTTCTTGCTGCCAGGCATCAATTTCTTTTCGTTTAATCAACTCTAAAACAGCTAAAAAAGTCACCACAATATGATCTTTTGTTGGAATGGGAAACAATTCATAGAAATTTTTTCTTCCGTTAAACTGTGATAATTCAGTCATAATTTCTTCCATTCTTTTTTCAATGGAGATTTCCTGACGAGTGATTTTAGTTGCAATTGGCCGCTGAAGTTTTTTTCTGCGCAGCAACTTTTGAAAAGCAGCCAGCATATCATAGAGGGATACATTTATTTCTGTCTTTCCAGGCTGAATTTCCTTTGAAAAATCGGATAAATCGCTTGGAGGTTTTGTATACATCAGTCCCCGTTCTTCTTCCAATGCCTTTAAATCCTGAGCCGCTTCTTTAAACTTTCGGTATTCGATCAACCGTTCAACAAGTTCATCCCTTGGGTCTTCTTCATAAACTTCCGGATCATCAGTGTGATTTTCTTCCTCATGTTTTGGAAGCAGCATTTTACTCTTTATCGCAAGCAAAGTTGCCGCCATTACTAAATACTCACTGGCAACATCCAGCTTAAGTTCATTCATCGTATGAATATACAATAAGTATTGCTCGGTTATTTGAGCGACCGGAATATCATATATGTCAATTTCCAGCCGGTTAATTAAATGGAGCAGCAAATCAAGCGGCCCTTCAAAAGCATCAATTTTTACCTGGTATGGCACTTTTACTTCACCAAAATTCTAAAAAAATAAAGTCGTTATGATTAAACGACTATTACTAGTATAGTTGATTCAGCTCACGTTATCCAATAGAAAAATCATACTAAAAGCACTTTTCCTAAATTAGGATGATTGCCCATAACACTGGACAGATCCTCGACATATGATAACAGGGAAATAACACAAATTGTAATAGGAGGTATTAGAAAATGGCTGACGGATTTGGTGCCGGCTTTGCGTTAATCGTCGTATTGTTCATTTTGTTAATTATCGTTGGTGCTGCTTGGGTTTGGTAAAGTGAAACTTGTCATAGGGTCCTTATTCTAAGGTCCCAAAAACAAGAAGCCCGTCTTTTTTGACGGGCTCTC
>NZ_BCUZ01000200.1 GCF_001591485.1 Neobacillus fumarioli NBRC 102428
ACTATATATTCACTCACATCAGATACCAGATGGCGTATCTTCAAGTATAGAGACACTACTGACAATGGAGAGTTCGACAATTCTTTAAGCACAAGAGGGAATTTAGACAATATACTTTCGTCATATGAGAATATTTTATTCGGCAATAACATCGAACACCTCGCACTTCTGTACGAAATATGAAACAATCACTTCGCACGGTTCTTTACTTTCATTTGTGTTTTTAGCAAGCCAATCGACTAATTTATAATAAATATCAGATTGTGATAAACCCTGATCACGTAGATTCCAATAGTTTAATTTCACTTGCATGGAAAATGGATCAAACCGTAATTGACCTTCCTTACTCAACTGTTGAAATAAATTCTCAACATAAAGATAGTAGATATTAATGCTGCTTTGAATTTTGATAAAAAGGGGGACATTGTCTCTCTTAATCTTTTTCTTTACTTCAACAGGATTGTAATTTAAAGGAATCAATTCTGTGACTGGAGTATTACTTATTTTTCTTAAAACTCTATTCACACCCGCTTCTATCTTTGAATTAGCCAAAGCTTCTATAGCATTAGCTTCTAGCATAAGATGTCTTTTAATATCTGCCATACGTTTAATATCGTCTTGACTTGGAGATATCAAATACTTATTTTTACATTTTGGACACAAAGCAATAAGGTTTTCATAGCTATCAGGTTTCAATTTTGGATCGATTTGAGCAATTTCATAACTTGCTGCAGTCTTACCGTTGCTCGTAACATACAGAGGTTGATAACAATTATCGTTGGGGCAAATACCGTTTGTCTCCATAATTAGACGTAGACCAAACTCATTCTTTATCCCGTCATCACTTACTAATTGGCCACTTTTACTTGTTGTAGAAGTGGCTTTTTTGTTTTTTCCTGATATTGCGCTCTCAATGAGGATATCTCTGAAAATTTTAGCGCACTTTTCAGGAGTATTGAATGCGTTAATATCCGGAAAATACTCCGAAAGTCTACTGCTTATGGAACTTTGAGCATCTTCATTTGCTGCAGTCCGTCTGTGATGCACACAACTTTTTACAATTATATCACATATATTCGCAAATTTCAATTTTATATTTGTGAACGCATTAATTTATTGCGTGGATAAAAACATATTATCTTTATGAAGTGGATCGGAGGTGAGAACATGGAAGTAATTAAGAATGGTAATGGAAAGACAGTTTGTCGAGCAGATTCTTCAAATAAAATAGTTGAAATTGTCCATAAAGGATTTAAGACAGTTATTCAGTTCATGGAAGATGGCACCATGAAAGTTATCAATTCTGAGACAGTTTAAGACTAGTAATCAAGCAAACATACGAAATAATCCGCAGAGCCGCTAGACGGACAGGATGAACACTTTGAAAGTGTTTCCTGCCCGTCTTTTTTTCTGCTCTGCGGATGACGAAAGGCTCTCGCGGATTTTCAAAGCCAAATTTTGAAAACCAAAGGAGTCAAATTATGAAAAGAGCGTACAAAACAAGTAAAAAGAAGAGGACTAACTACATTTATTCCACCGCTGAAGGAACAAAAATTACTATCACTCCAGGTGAAGACGGAGTCACCGAAGCTGATATCGAGCTTCTCCATTCCATGGATGATTATGAAGTGGACGAGCAGCGCCGATACGATTACAGAGTTACAACTCACTTAGATGCCTATCATGATGGTGAAAGCGGAGCGGCAAATGATCGTAATAAGTATCTATCAGATGATAGTGCAAACCCTGAACATCTCTGCATTGAAGCTGAAGAGAAAGTTGAACATCAAGATATGTTGGACAAGTTAACCAAGGCCATGGAATGCCTTTTACCTCAGCAAAAAGAACTCTTCAAAAAAGTATACCTTGAGAAGCGTTCCAATACTGATATTGCAGCAGAAGAAGGTGTTACAGAAGCAGCCATTCGTAACCGTCTGAAAAAGATGCACGAAAAATTAAAAAAAATTCTTTCTTGAGATCGGGTTCGCAAGAACCCTTTTTCAAAAATCTTTCCTGAAAAGGGGGTTCGAAAGAACTCTCTTTTTCGCTTATCGGTGAGGGGCAGGAAATCGCCCCCGGAAAGGAGATGGAATATGAGCCTTAAACACAAAGTCACTATCAATGTGGCTAAACCAGGCGGCGAAATAAGTCCAGTAATTCAAAGCAGCAGAAAGACAATCCGAAGTAGAATGCTCGATTTTTTATTCGGGGAAAAAGTAAGCCTGCTTGTAATTACCCCCGGCGACTCAGTCGAGACGGTAGAAATCAAGGAAATCAAGGAAGGAGGTGTGGGCTATGAGCAAAATCAAGCTTCTTCTCGATGTAGTATCAGATCTTAGATCGCTGGCTGATAGTGTTCAGGCTGTGGCTGATGCAATAGCAAGTAATGAGCCTGAAGACGTTACAAAGGCAGAGCAGCCTCAGTCTGAAAAGCAGCCTGAAGAAAAGCAGATCACTTTGGAAGAAGTAAGGGCGGTACTTGCGGAAAAGAGTCATGACGGATTTACAGCTGAAGTCAGGACTCTACTACAAAAGTATGGTGCATCTAAACTCAGCGAGATTGATCCAAGCAAGTACGCCGCGCTGCTTGCAGATGCGAAGGGATTGAAATGAGTAAACATGCAATTCTCTCTGCATCCGGAGCCCATAGATGGATGAACTGCACACCATCGGCAAGGCTTGAGCTGGAATTTGATGATAACAGTGGTGAAGCCGCAGCTGAAGGAACTGCTGCCCATGCATTAAGCGAGCACAAGCTCCGCAAGGCGCTTAAAAGGAGATCAAAAAAACCGGTTTCACCATATGACTCCGATGAAATGGACAATTACACCGATGGGTACGTAGAGTTCGTACTTGAAGTATAATGGACCC
>NZ_BCUZ01000201.1 GCF_001591485.1 Neobacillus fumarioli NBRC 102428
CAGGATGACCAAGGCGCCCCGCGCTTTTCTTATTACGTACTCCCTCCAGCCTTTTCTCCCCCTTGCCCTTGTGAACCACCGGCTTTTGCTTTTGTCTCTTCAGCAGCTTTTAACAGCAATTCTTGAATTTTAGCTTTATATAAAGGGCTGTCAATCGTCTCTGTTATGACTTGTTGCAAATGTTGGCGGTAATCTTTACTTTTTAACGCATCTGTCAGTTCTTTTTGGATGGCGGGCTCTTTAAAAACCTCAATCATCATGTTTCTATATTCAGGGTCATTCATTAAACTTTTGAGTAACTTTTCATTTTCTGATTTAATGTTTTTGGCGACGGTTTGGGAAAACTTCGGGTCACTGAATGCCTTTCTCCAGAATTCAACCGCTTTATCTGAAGTCAATGTTTGCTGGATTGTTTGAGAAACGACCTTTTGGTCCATGACCAGCTTTTCCTTCATTTTGTCATCAGACATAACATCCTGTATTGCTTTCTTGCCATCATCGGTTTTGAGAATATCGACAACCATTTTTTTCGTTTGGTCATAGTCCATTTGCTGACCGATACTGTTAGACTCATTGGCTCCACAGCTTGTTAAAAACATGATGAAGGGCAGGAGGAGCAACTTCCGTTTTGCTTTCATTCTTAAGCTCCTTTCACATAAGCATCCTTAAAGTTAGGATGAAGAAAATCCTTAAAAGTTATGCATGATAACGTAAAATCTGGATTTTTCAAATTTTGCTTGGTACAATCAAAGAAATAGTTATTTCATTTTTGTGATAAAAACATATATTTCGACTTCAGGTATATTTCAGTTTCAGACACCTTGCGTTTTTTAAGGAGGTTTCATGTGTGACAAGCCGTAATTGGGTAAGACTTTTTTTCTCCACATTAATAGTTGGCGGAATCACGACAGCTATTGTGGGATTTATTGTTCGCTGGAGTCAATTTCATACTTATCTTACGGAATTTAAAGTGGCAGATATTTTATCTGCTCTGATTTGGCTTATTGTGATGGGATTTTTGTTTAGTGTGATCAGCCAGATGGGATTTTTTGCCTATTTAACCATTCATCGATTTGGTTTAGGGATATTTAAATCTGTTTCACTTTGGAATTCTGTACAAATTGTGCTGATTATTTTTGCATTATTTGACCTGGTTTATCTCCGATATGAAAGCTTCGCTAAACCGGGCAGCCCAGTGTTCCCATATGTGGGACAAGCCGCGCTTATCTTAGTTTTAGGGTTTGTCACAGCCTGGTTTAAAATGAAACAAACAAATCAGAGAGCTTTCATTCCTGCGCTTTTCTTTATGATTGTCGCCACCTTAATAGAATGGGTTCCAGCATTAAGAGTAAAGGAATCAACCTTGTTTTACCCAATGATGTTCACTTTACTGGCTTGCAATGCATATCAATTATTCATTCTTCATACATTAAATCTGCGCTCGGAACTAGAACAGCAAAAACGGGTCATTGAGAAACGAGCAACTGATTCAAATAGGAAAATAACAAAAAAACCGTCCGTTTAACTCATCGGGCGGTTTTTGAGTAAAGGCTATTTAATTTCCTTAGAATGTGCCTCGCCGTTAGTAATCATGTCTGATACTGTAACAAGCTTCAATCTTTTCTGCTGAAGATCTTGTAAAATTAGGGGCAGTGCTTTTGCCGTCTGTTTGGCTGAATCAGATGCATGCAGTAGGACAATGTCGCCTTTTTCTGCTTTATGAACATTGGCAACAATAGCTTTTATACCAGGATTTTGCCAATCCTTTGAATCAATTCGCCAGTGAACAACCGTATACCCGTATCGTTTGGCAATTTTTAAAGTTCGTTCGTCAAAATTCCCAGTAGGTGCACGTAAAAGCTTAATATCCTTAATGTTTAATTTCGTAAAGGCCTCTTGTGCTTTAGAAATATCCTTTGCAATTTGAGCGTCATCCAATTCTGTGTAATCCACATAATTATAACCGAGGCTGCCGATTTCATAGCCATCCTTAACAATTTTATTCACTAGATCAGGATGTCTTTCTGCCCATGAACCTGAGAGGAAAAAAGTTGCCGCTTTTACATTCTCTTTTTTCAATGTATCTAAAATTGGTTCTGCCTTTTCATCGCCCCAGCCAATATTAAATGTCAGGGCAACATCTTTTTCTCCGCGATAAACAGCTTTTGGGCCATCCTTTGCAGAGAAAACAGGTATTTGTGCTATGTTTTCCATATACATAAACCATGCAGTAAAAAACGCAGCAATTAAGATAAGAGCTATATTCTTTAAAGCCTTCCCGTTTAAAATAAAAAAGAAATTCATCCTTTTCCCACCTCGTCCAATACCTTCTAGTCTCAAACCTATGCTGACCCTCAAAAAAATATGTAAAAGTTTAATAATAAAATCTCATTAACTGGAAATTACTACTATAACTAGAATTTTTCTGGAGGTTATTTGATGCTTGGGCTCCTCATTAATGAAAAAGAAGTAAAAGAAATAGAATATTTAATTAAAAGAGAACTCGATGAAATCCTTTTTGACTTAAGAGATGAACGCATTGATCAAATTGTAAAAAGAGCAATGGAAGAAAGGTATAAAGTATTATTTTCCTTATTTAAACGAATTGCATCTCCAAATGAGTGTTTAAAATATATGTGGAAGGGAAAGAAAGGGAGAAAAAAGGGGTAATATTTTTGAAAAAAGTGTTGACACTTTTAAAACAAGTTGATATATTAATAAACGTCGCTACTACCCCATAAACAACTCAAAAAAGTTGTTGACAGAGTTTTTGGTATGTGATATATTGAAGAAGTCGCCTTCAGGGCGTAGAAATAG
>NZ_BCUZ01000202.1 GCF_001591485.1 Neobacillus fumarioli NBRC 102428
TAAACGATGAAAAAATCCCCCTCAAGTTGAGGAGGATCCAAGTTAAGTGATAGCGCGTTTAATGTTTTTTTGTATTTTTTTCATATTGCGGGCTGACATTAAATTGTTTCTTTGTACCAAATTGTAGGCTGCGATCCCTGCACCAAAAGCAATCATCGAAGTCATAAATTTATTCATGCGTTTCACCTCTTTTAATTTTTTAAAGGGTGTAATGACGCTCTTCTTCTTCAAACAAGTCATCTAAGGAACTTAGTGATCCATCTTCCTCGACTTGGTGGGTATGAATGATCCCTTTGGAAACAGAGAGTTCGATAAAGCAATTCCAGCAATAATATTGGTTAATGCCAATTTTGCCGATATCTTTGCTTTGACAATTGGGACACTTAAACATGAAAAGACACCTCACGTTTCTTTTACATCAACGATGATGGCATCTTTTCCAACCGTTATGGGCTTATCGGAATGAATGACTTGTTTTCCTTCCGTAATGTCTGAAAAGAAACCATCCGTTATTTCATACCCTACGATTGTGCCCAATTCTTCCTGAAAATATACATCTTTTAATAACCCAAGAGAATCTCCGCTTTTCGAAATCATCAGCTTTCCTTCAAGAGAGTTCTGATGGGCAAACGTATATTCAGGACGGTCCAACTTTTCCAAATGATGTTGATCTTCAATCATAACACCATCCGCGCCAAAGGAAGCCACTTTTTGGATATCCAAAAAACGTGTCTGTTTGAAGAAAACGCCCGTTCGAATCAAAAGGCCCGTTACGATTCCGCTGTTTGCCATGCACAGGTCACAAACTTCACCAATTTTCATCCCGCTTTTCGTTTCAAAAACAGGCTGACCTCTTAATAAGGTTAATGTTCGCAAAGAGTGTCCCCCCTTTTCGAACATTTATAGTGTCAGTCATTAATGAAAAATAATAAGGAGTAAGGTTTTCCAGCATTAGGATTTCTTATCCATGAGCTAAATGAATTTCATCGAAACCTAAATACCTCTTAATTGGGCTTTGCTCATTTTTGTCATTTTAAGAACATTTTCCTTGTTCTTTTTTAACACGGTTCAAATATGCCTCCAGTTTGAATTTAATTTACTTTTGTATTCCAAAAGTTAGTTATATATGATGTTTTAAAAATTTAATATTGATTGATTAATCAACATCTGTTTATAATTATAAAAAAGCCCTTCCTTCTTTCAATGGTTAAATCAGTACAATTCGGTCATTACTCAACAAATCAATTTAAATTGATGATTATCTTTAGAAAGATTGGTGAATTAAATGTCTAAAGTAGATAGAAGAATAGCCAAAAGCCAAGTAGCGATAAAAAATGCTGTAACTGAACTATTGGGAGAAAAAAGTTTTGATGACATTACTATTCAGGATATTGCGGACAGAGCGAATGTGAATAGAGGAACTATTTATCTTCATTACACAGATAAATACGATCTTTTGGATAAGATGATTGAAGAACATATGGACAATCTCCGAGAACTGTGCCAATCGGCAGCTGACCTGACGTTTCAAGAAGGAAATTATGTCTGGTACGAATACTTTGAGCGTCATTATTTATTTTTTTCAACAATGTTAGCAAGTAAAGGTGCACCCTATTTTCGCAGCCGGTTTCTTGAATTAGTTATTGAAGAGTTTAAAGCTGATGTGGATACCACCAAAGGAAAAAATCAAGGATTAAGCGAAGAAGTTATTCTTCAATTTTTTGGTTCAGCGGTCGTTGGAGCAGTAGAATGGTGGTTCAAGAATGGAATGCCATTGCCCGCTCGTGTGATGGCAGAACAAACAGGAGCTTTATTAGATAGAAACCTGGAATAATTTAATAACCTGAGTCCTTTTCTGTACAGGACTCAGGTAGCAAAACAACATCCGTCACATTGTTTATATTGACATGCAGGCATATTTCTTTCTGATTTTCTTGTTGAACTAACGCTCCCCGTTAACGCAGTAACACTCAGTTCTTCATTACCATGCTCTCTAAAAATTCCGCTGCTTTCGTCGCTGTTGGAACCCTAAGTACGTTCCCTTCAGCAAACTCATCCCTTTGTGGATCTTCACTCGCTCTAACCTCACGTGCAGCTGCCTCAAAATCATATATCGTCCGTCGAAATTCATAACCCATTGGGCTAAGTAGTAACCAGTATGCTCCTGGTTCATCAGCAAATGGCATCCCTACGCTCCCAGAATTAACAATACTTACACTGCCCACTTGTCTCTCAAATTGCATATGCGTATGTCCACACACAACAATCTTTTGCTGAATGTCTGCAAAAATAGTACTGAGCCGTTCTTGAGGCGTAAGGGGTGTAAAGATTTCTTCATCACTACGAGGTGTAGCGTGACAAAATAGAATATCACCTAACCCATCAACATGAAGGGTTATTGTTTCTGGTAATTGAGATAGAAAATCCCTCTGAGACCGATTTAACTGTCCAGCGACCCATTGTGTCTTCTCTCGACCCTTTTCAGACATAGTAGGTGGGAGTGATTTGCCGTCAAAAGCCATCACTACTTCTCTATCGCCATTTCCTCGAATAAAGTGAACCGTATAATCCAAGGATAAAATCCGGTCCAAAGTTCGTGAAGGCATTGGCCCAGAAACTATATCCCCTCCAACGACAATTAAATCCGGTTTAATATCTTCGAGTTCCTTCAACACTGCTTTCAAGGCTGGTAAATTCCCGTGAATATCATAAAGTGCCGCAATCTTCATCTTTCCACTCCTCCCTTATTTACC
>NZ_BCUZ01000203.1 GCF_001591485.1 Neobacillus fumarioli NBRC 102428
GTTCTTCATAGGGGAGGGTATAAATATGGCGTTAACGGAGCGCGATCGAAAGGTACTGGCGGAAATTCACGAATGGGAGCAAAATTTGTTGCAGTATGAACCGAATGACTTTCAATTAACATATGAAAAATATTTAGAACGCTCCTTTTCAGCATTGCCAATAAAGATTCAACGTCAATTTTTTTCCCTTCTGGATACATGGTTATTTCATTTACATAGCATGATTCAAGGGTCCGAGCTGCAATTGGATGTAAAGAAAAGAATTCTTGCGCAAGGAAGGATATTCGACAAAGGTTTAAATAATATAGAAGATTTACGCAAACTGGAGATAGAGAAGCTAGAGTACATAGCTGATCAGCAAATAGCCAGGCACCGTCTCTATTCGTTTATTCAAGGCGGTTTGTCTGGAACAGGAGGAGCTCTTGCTTTAGGAACAGATATACCAGCCATGGCAATGATCAATTTACGGGCTGTTCAATTAATCTCTTTTGCTTACGGCTTTGAAGTAAATACACCATATGAAATCATACAATCGTTAAAAGTGTTCCATACGGCGACATTGCCGCTAAGATTGCAAAAAGAGGGCTGGCTGTCTTTGACTGAAGATTTAAAAGTTGGCGAAAATCCGTACTTTTATGAAGGGAATGACGAGATGACCGATGTTACATGGATTGAACAGCCGGCCCGGCAGCTTTTGAAAGCGTTCGTTATTTCGATTTTCAGAAAGAAACTGATTCAGGGGATTCCGATAATAAGTATGACCATAGGGGCAGGTGTCAATTATCATCTGACACGAAGAGTAACGGAGATGGCCCAAAAATATTATCAATTACGTTATTTAAAAGAAAAAGAGGCGATCTTTTAATATGAGTACAAAAGAGCACAAACAAGAAGCACCTAAAACCGTTAATTGTAAGGTGATTACTGTTAGTGATACGAGGGATCCGATGACAGATAAAAGCGGCAGACTGATGATTGAATTGTTGGAGGCAGATGGACATCGCGTTGTGGATTATGTAATCGTTAAAGATGAGAGAGAGAAGATTCAAAATGAAATTTTAACAGGCTGTGAACGTGAAGATGTGGACGTGATTTTGACAAATGGCGGCACAGGCATTGCGAAGCGGGATGTGACGATTGAAGCAATTCAAGGCTTACTTGAAAAAGAAATCGTGGGTTTTGGCGAGCTGTTTCGGATGCTAAGCTACCAAGAGGATATCGGTTCTGCAGCAATACTTTCCAGGGCCATTGCCGGCGTGATAAAAAATAAAGCGGTATTTGCTACACCGGGTTCTTCCGGGGCAGTTAAACTCGCCATGACCAAATTAATTTTGCCTGAACTTGGGCATGTTGTTAGAGAAATAAAAAAAGATCAATAAAAAAGCTCCCATTTTGGGAGTTTTTTATTGGTGAATTTTCCCGGAAATATTTTGATCCACTCTATACCATAACCATAAATCATTTATAATGGAAGCCAATTCGGCAATTTCGGAGTTTAATTCACAAGACCGTCCGAAATCGTTTTCGTCAGAAAGCTGGGCTTGTTTTCGGTTAATTTGGGCCTCCAACTCTTTTATCCGGTCAGGAATCGTGCCGCGTATCTTTTCCCAATAAAAGAGAATATCTTCTTGCATCTCTCTGCTAATTTCGTCCCATTCTATTACTAATTCAGGTATCTGAATACCAAGACGCTGGTCGAAAGCAAAATGCTCTTTCATAATTGCCTCCAATTTATGTAGTTGATTTTATTCTACTACACATTGGAGCTTCCTTCACGAAAAACTGTCTCTCACCCAGAATTTACCCACGTATAACTGTTTTTCGCTTTTCGAATAATAAAGGAGGAATAAATATAGGAAGGAGTATGAACAAAATGGTCAAACAAAATCCCGACAAGCAGTATTTATTTAAGTTTGATGAACAGGGTACAAATGAAGTAAGCCAGCAAATCATGAATTCCTATAATACCGGCTTTATTGATCAAAGTGAGGACATAAGGGATCGGGAAAATCCTACTGTAACAGAAGGTTAACAAGGCAAAGGACTGTCTTTTTTAATGAAGGACAGTCTTTTTTCTATATGAATAACTAGAAAAAGTTAATTTTGCGGGCGCTTGCCCAAGAATCCCTACTGCCATCTGCATATTCTTTACTGTGTAAGGATTACAAATTGAGGAGGCAAACTTATGAATAATAATATGTATTCAATTCCAAATAATTTGCCCTATGAACCTGCATTGAATTATACAGATCAAGATTCCCGCCTTTGGGGATGGGGCTGGGGAAGACCATGGGGTTGGGGATGGGGCCGTCCATTCTTCGGATACCCATTGGGCTTTGGATTCGGATACCCATTCTTTGGCTTTGGATTTGGCTATCCATTCTTCATTTAAAAGTTAAGAAAAAATCATGAAATGGGGAGACTGTTATGAATTCGGAATTAATGCCCGCACCGCTTGATCTCCAAATCATAGGCGATCATGATCTAAGGATCCACCACGGCTTTGGTTACGGTCATTATGGACATTACGGTCATTATGGCGGCCGTCCATGGGGCTGGGGGTATGGACGCCCGTGGGGTTATGGTTATGGAGCACCCTTTTTAGGAGGGTTTCTTGGAGGATTAGCAACAGGTGCATTGTTGTCCCCTTATGGCTATCCTTATTATGGCTATCCATACGGGGGATTTTGGTATTAAAGAATGATAGAAAAAAACCAGCTCTCAATAGAGCTGGTTTC
>NZ_BCUZ01000204.1 GCF_001591485.1 Neobacillus fumarioli NBRC 102428
TAAGGTATAATGAAACAACGTAGAATGTTTAAACACTGATGTTTGTGTGTGTTCACGGAGGGATGGTTTTTGGAAAGTGCAGCTCAAGAAAAAGTCGAAAAAATAGAAGAATCGAGGCTTAATCCGCCAAGAAGGTTTCTCAACTGGAAGATGGGTGTAGGGAGTGTAATAGTTGTCGGAGCACTTGCATTGGGTGGTCTTTACTATTATCAGAAAACCCATTTCAATTCCTATATCACAATCAATGGCGTTAATGTCGGCGGACTGACAGCAGATCAAGCTTTAAAGGAATTAGAATCTTCCATAATAAAAAATGAAGTATATCTTGGGAAAACCTTGGTTTTCGATGGAAACGATGCCAAGATGGCATTTACGAATCGGGATTTGCCAGAGGTTAAAAAAGTATTAACGAAACAGCAGACATTTTTCCCTTCTTCCAAGAAAGAGAATTATGCATTATTACCAAGTGCAGGAGACCAGTATCGAAGCCAAACGATGAAACAGCTATTAGAGGAAAAACTGAATGAAATGAATAAAAACTTAAAAGCACCTAAAGATGCAGAGTCCATCTGGAAGACGGTAAAATCATTGTCACGAAAAGTATAGATGGTAAGCAGTATGATGTGAAAGAAATCTTACAACAATATCAGAAGCAGGAATATAAGAGTGAAATCCATCTGAATTCAGCATACATACAACCTATTAAAGAAAATGACCCGCAAATTCAAAAAGGGAAGCAAATACTGCAAGCCCTTCTTCAAAGGACCGTGAATTATAAGGTACAAGATCAAGTTTATCCTTTAAAAGGCAGTGATGTCATTAAACATGCGTCCATTTCAAAAGACGGGAAAGTGAGCATTGATCCAAAAGATATGCAAAATGAGATTGCTAAAATTAATGCTTCACAATCTACTTTAAATAAGAGTTTCCTATTTAAAACCCATTCGGGTACTGTGATAACGGTTCAAGGCCAATCGTATGGTTGGGCTTTAAATGTTGCAAAGGAAGCAAAACAGATTCAAGAAGCCTTTGAAAACGGGCAAAGTACAGTGGTAGCTTCCCATATTTATGGAAATGGCTGGGATCACATGGCCACAGGTTTCAATACCACAACAAACAACGGGATTGGCGACACCTATGCAGAAGTATCAATCGCCGAACAGCGGATTTGGCTTTATAAAAATGGTAAGATGGTCCTTACGACCAATGTAGTGACCGGGAGACATGATGTCGGAGCAGACACCCATCCCGGAGTATGGTTTATCCTGTATAAAAAATCCCCATCGATTCTCGAGGGCAGTGAATATGGGCAGCCGCATTATCGAGTGAAAGTAAATTATTGGGCTCCGTTTACGGATGATGGGCAAGGGTTCCACGATGCCGGTTGGCGTACGAATTGGTCGAGTACTGCCTATCTTCATAATGGCTCGGGCGGCTGTGTCAACACACCGACAAATATCATGGAAGAAGTATATAACAATCTTAGTCAATATGAACCAGTTGTGATCTATTAAACAAGGAGCCTCGCAGCTCCTTGTTTTGTTTATTCTTCTAAAATTTTTTCAAACGCAATGCGTTCGCTTTGATCCTGTAAGTAGATAATCCCGCAATATTGAAATCCATTTTTCTTCACTAGCTTCTGCATGGAATGATTATCTTTATGGGTATCTAATTTAATACTGTGGACACCCTTTTGTAAACACATTTCCTCTATATGTTTCAACATAATCGAAGATAGGCCTGTTCCTTTAAAGTTCGAGTCAACCGCAAGCCGGTGGATGACAGCATATTCTTGATGGCTGATCCAATTACCATGATAAATAGACTCATAGGTTTTCTCCCCGTCAAAAGAAACGGACAAGGTGCCAACGATACGATCATCGTTTAAAAGGACATATCCATAGTGATTCTTGATATCGTTCAAGATCACTTCACGGTTTGGATATCCATTTTGCCACTGATCGATTCCCTGTTCTTTAAAGTAAGCTTGTGCCTGGTGAATAATATCCATAATGCCAGGAATGTCCGATTCCACTGATTGTCTAAAGATCATTTACAATTCTCCTCTGCTGGAAAGACAAGATTCATTTCTTCATTTAGCTTATCATCCATCACTATGTAAATACAACGTTTTTTGTATTTCTAGCAAAAACCCCCATCCTATTGATGGGGGTAAAGTCAACTAGTAACCAAACGGTCCTGATGGGCAGCAAGGATTATACGGCATACCGCACATCGTGTGTGTTTCGCAGCATTCATTGACACAGGATTCTGTGTGTGGAAAATAGTGCTGATGATTCACCATGAGCTTGTTAACGGTTGTGGTATGAGAAGGATGAACATGTGGGACGACTTTATTAAATATATTGGTTTTTACATATTGCTGTGCAGGTGATACAAGCGGTGGATCATACTGTGCCGGGAACACTTGAGGCGGACAGTATTGAGGTGGACAAGGCTGCGGGGGACAGTGACCAGGAAATGGCTGCATTGGAGCAACCTGATTTGGCATGATATTGGATGGATAACCACCTAATCCTATATTTCTTTTCATCGTTATATGACCTCCAATTAAATTTGTCTTGTTACATCAATAGTCTATGTAAAGACTTGTATATGCGGACTAGTTTGATTACCTATTTTTAAGGTAGTGT
>NZ_BCUZ01000205.1 GCF_001591485.1 Neobacillus fumarioli NBRC 102428
GATTAGTAGATATTAAACATTTTTAATTTTGATTTATATTTCTGTTTTATACCTATAACACAGTATGGTTATGCAATAAAAAAACGGCCAATGGCCGAATTAAAATTTCCCTGCGGGCAATCCCAATTTTTTCAATAATGTAATGGCTTCTGTTTTCTCATCATCGCTAAGGTTGGACAGGAGGGAATCAATATTCTCAGCATGTTTAGGGAAAATCCGCTGGATTAACTGTTTCCCTTCATCCGTTATTTGCGCATACGTAACACGGCGGTCTTTTGGGCAAGCAATTCGTTTTAATAATCCTTTTTGTTCCAGCTTATCGACAACATAAGTAATGCTGCCGCTGGCAAGCAGAATTTTCCCGCCGATTTGTTGAAGCGGCTGATCGCCTTTATGATACAGAAGCTCCAATACAGCAAATTCTGTAGGATTTAGACCGTTAGCCTGTATATATTTATTAGTATGTTCATTGATCGCCTTATAAGCTCTCGACAAAACAATAAATAGTTTTAAGGATTTTGAAATAGAATCATTTTCCTTCATAAAATTCATCCTTTAAAAATTATTTAATCATTTACCAAATATCTCGAATTCAAAATTATTATAAGAAAATAATCCTTCACTGTCAATTTTCCAACACATGGGAAGTAATATATGTATGTTTTTTCACATATGAGATTAAAAAAGGGGGAGATAACGATTAGGAAAACTTATGAGGTTAACTGATTTTTGCTAAGAGGATGGCTGGAGAGAGCTGATCTTGTTTACTTGCAGCAACGAAAGTTGACGCAAGGGATATCGCCTGATCCATTGACTTCATATTAGCTGAATAATAATAAGGCTTTTTCCAATTAAAATCACGGTCAATAGTGGCGGGATAGATACTCACTTTCCAATGAAAATAAATGTATTTATGGTCGAGCTGCACTCCTTCTACGGCAATAAGCCAATGTGAAAAGGCTTCATCATATGCTTCTGTTTCCTTCAAAGCAAGAAAATCATTTAATCCAATCGGGATGAATGCCAACTCATAAAATTCATGATAATTGGGGGTTCTCATGAAATGCACTCCCTTTCTTTTTTGCAGTTCATTATATTATATGAAACTTTGAAATCTTTAACACAGTGAGATAAAGAATTGCACGATCATGGGGTCAGCGCAAAAAGGATGGGTTTTCTTTACCCCACCCTTTTAAGCTTTTTGATTCCATTCTTGAAGTTTCTGATCCCTTGGAAGGACGAAAGCTGTTAGCCCAAGTAACGGAAGCACACCAAGCCAAGTAATCATGGAATTCAATCCAATGGAGTCTGCGATCACTCCAAGGCCGACTGAGCCGATAGCTCCCATTCCAAATGCCAGCCCTACGGTCAATCCAGACATTAGACCGATTTTCCCCGGAACTAATTCTTGGGCATATACAACAGTAACTGAAAAACTCGTCATAATGATAAAGCCAGTGATAATAAGAAAAATAAAGGATAAAACTGGCGGTACATGTGGGATTAGCACTGAAAAAGGCAATGAGCCTAACATGGAGAATGAGATGATCACTTTTTTGCCAAATCGGTCCGCCAGCGGCCCTCCAAAGAAAGTCCCGAATGCTCCTGCCACTAAAAAGGCAAATAAAAACAACTGAGAATCCTTGATTGAAAGACCAAATTCCTTAATACCGTAAAAAGCAAAAAAATTGGTCATGCCAGAAACATACCAAGACCGTGCAAAAATAAACAGCAAGATAAGTACTAATGCCTTTATAATATCCTTTGAAACGCCAGTCTTTTCAGCAGGTTGGGCTTTATTTTTCTTAACCATAGAGAAAGGAGATTGCAATCTCCGATTATACCAATTTGCAATATAGATTAATAACACAACGGCGAGAGCGGCAGCAATCGAAAACCAAGAAGCTCCGATTTGGCCGAGCGGAACTAGAATAAGGGCTGTAATCATAGGGGCTAAAGCTTGACCAGTATTACCTCCCACCTGATAAATAGACTGGGCAAGACCTCTCTTGCTTCCTGCTGCCAAATGGGCCACCCTTGACCCTTCAGGATGAAATACTGCAGAGCCGAATCCGACAAATATAACGGCTATAACAATCAATACATAGTTCGGAGCAAATCCGATCCCAAGCACTCCAATAAAGGTAAGGGAAAGCCCGATCGGCAATGCATATGGTCTCGGTTTCTTGTCGGTAAAAGTCCCGATCACCGGCTGCATGACAGACGAAACCATGTTCAAGGCAAATGCGATAATGCCCAACTGGGTGAATGATAAGCCCATTGACTTCTCTAGAATCGGAAACATTGCCGGGACAACTGCTTGAATCGAATCATTCAATAAATGGCACAGTCCAATGATCACAAGAATCTTAAAAATCGTGGTTTCCGCGGCATTCTGAGTTTTCGCTTGTACCACAGCTTGGTGTTGACTCATGATATTCTCCTTCTACACATATTCTATACATAATCTTACTACCAAATCTCCAAAAGAGAAACCTATTTTTAATTTCGAAATATTTTATTGCCAAATAAAAGGGGGGCTG
>NZ_BCUZ01000206.1 GCF_001591485.1 Neobacillus fumarioli NBRC 102428
TTTTTCATCAGTGCCTATTGACATTCATGAGCTCAAGTTATAAAATAGAAGTTAAATTTAAATATCCGTTTGATTGTTATTGTTATTCTCGTTAGGCGAGGCTTCTATGCAAACATAGGCCGCTGCCCGGAAACGTCGAAAGACGCCAATGGGTAGAACAGGTATTGCCGGATTAAGGCTTTACTTAACGCGGCTGAGATCTTCTCTACGTTGTATAGTGCTAAAGCTAAACTAGGGGGATTGGAACAATTACATTTATTTGTAATGATTACCCCCCTTGTCTAAAGGTGGGTTTTTTGTTATTTAGAAATTAGATTCACCATTTATTTTAACAAGAATAATATATTTATATAACGAAGGAGTGTGAGATTTTCGTGGACAGTCCCGGCAGTAGGCTAGGAAATATCAAAATGAAAGGCGGGAGCATTAATTGCTCAAATCTCTGTCCGGAAGCGTCTGGGAAAATCTTGACTTCCGGTTAAGGGATATACGGATTAATGACTCCCAGCTAGATTGGGAGGTGCAATGAACATGAAATTTAACAATCTGAAAAAGCAAGATATGACTCAAAACAAAATAGAAGAAGCTGCAAACATTCATGGTTTTGATATTGAATTGAATAAAGAGGATACAAAAAGAATTGACCGTTTAGTTGATAATTATGAGAAAAGTATTTTAGCACATTTAGATGAGGAATATTTCCGCAAAACCACATGGGCTGATCGCTTAGCCGATCGGATTTCATCTTTTGGAGGAAGCTGGCGGTTTATCATCTATTTTGGCTTATTCCTTTCACTTTGGATGATTTGGAATTCTTTGTCTGTTACAAAACATTTTGATAAACCCCCGTTTATTTTACTCAATCTTATTTTATCATTTATTGCTGCGTTTCAAGCTCCGATCATTATGATGAGTCAAAACCGTCAGGCAGCACGCGATAAGCATGAATCGATTATTGACTTTGCGATCAACTACAAAGCAGAACAAGAAATTGATGATATGCAAAGCCACCTTTAACGGATTGAAGATGAATTAAAAGCCATCAAGCAATTGCTGCAGGCAAAACATGAGGAAGAAATAGACCATAAACATTTTTCCAGTAAGAAAAATGTGATTTAACCAAAGAGCATCGATATGGTGCTCTTTTTTCTTCATCATTGGCAAACAGTGAATTAATTTAAAAAAAGAAATATCATCATAAATTTGACCTATTATGATACAATTTTAAAAGTTATGATATATATTTGGGGGTATTATAAACATGGCTCAAGTAAACAGTTCTTTAGCATCACCTCAGGAAAAATCCAAAAAGACTGTTGTATTTGCAGTGATCTTTATATTGATTACGATTGCCGGGCTTGCCTATGTAAAATGGGTTCCGTATTATAATAAGTCTATGATGGCAGCAACAACCCATTCTATCGGGAAGTCGATTTTGGGAGATAAACCGAATTTGCCGCAAGTCTCTTGGGACAGTGCATGGTCTTATGCACTTGCATACTTTAATGCTGTTTGGAAAGCTGCTGTGCTAGGTATTTTACTAGGATCGCTGCTGCAGGTGTTACTGCCGGCAAATTGGCTGTTAAAACTATTTGGAAAAAACTCTTTTGGCAGTACCGCAAAAGCTGGACTTGCATCACTTCCAGGGATGATGTGCACCTGCTGTGCAGCGCCGATCGCTGTCGGTCTTCGGAAGAGAAAGGTTTCAGTCGGTGCAAGCTTAGCCTTTTGGCTGGGCAATCCAACGTTAAATCCGGCAACGTTCATTTTCATGACTTTTGTTTTATCATGGAAATTTACCGTTCTTCGCTTGATTTTTGGTTTGATCTTAACATTTGGCGTAAGTTATCTGGCAAATCGGTTTGCTCCTAATGCAAATTCGGTTGATATGGAAGAAATGGCAGAAAAAGCAGCTCAAGAAGCATCTGGATCATTTGCTTCCAGGTGGATAAAATCGATTGGAAGCATGATTTTGTATATCGTGCCAACTTATATTCTTTCTGTTTTGGTGATTGGTGCACTTCGGGTATGGCTTTTCCCGCACATTAGTGATGCAGCATCAAATAGCTTACTGACGGTAATTGGGTTTGCGATTGCCGGCATGCTGTTTGTGATTCCAACGGCTGCTGAAATCCCAATTATTCAAACATTCATGTCGTTTGGATTGGGTGGCGGCCCCGCGGCTGCTCTGTTAATTGCATTGCCGTCTGTCAGCCTTCCGTCGCTCCTTCTTGTAGGACGATCCTTCCCTAATAAGGTGTTGTTCTTCACAGCAGGATCTGTGGTTATTTTGGCTATTATATCAGGACTTGTGGGAATGTTTATTTTATAATAGAAGCCCTTGTATCCTCCAATTAGGAGTGAGCAAGGGTTTTTTTATGAAATAAATCTTTAAATTGGAAAATTAAGGGTATAATAAAGTATCATTAGCTGTCTGAGTTGGCGCGCTCGATTTTTGGCAGTGTCAAAAGTTCTATGAAAACTCAGTAGGTGTATTGACT
>NZ_BCUZ01000207.1 GCF_001591485.1 Neobacillus fumarioli NBRC 102428
GGTAAACGTCAAATAACCCCCACCTGTTGATCCGATGAGGGCTTCGATAAAATAGGTTACGATTGAGTTGTTCGACATACAAGCGGTAACGTTGGAGACCAAGGCAGCAGATTGTCCAGCGCTTCCGTATCTTTTGGATCTGCAAGCTGCGGAAGCTGCTCAAACAGATACTTCAAGTATTGGAACGGATTCAGTCCGTTCTCTTTCGCGGTCTCAATCATGCTGTAGATCGTCGCGCTGGCCTTTGCTCCGCGAGGCGTGTTGGCAAACAGCCAGTTCTTTCGTCCAATCACAAATGGCTTGATCGACCTTTCGCTGCGGTTGTTGTCGATCTCCAGACGACCATCCTGCAGGAAAGCCGTCAGTTTGTCCCATTGGTTCAAGCTGTACGCAATCGCCTGTCCGAGCAGACTTTTTGGCAGCGTTCGGGGCCGTTGCTTTTGAAGCCATGCCAAATAGGCCTCCAAGATGGGCTTGCTTCGCTCCATTCGGACGGCATAGCGTTCTTCCGGCGACGCGTCCCTAAGCCCTCGCTCAATCGCAAAGAGCTGGTTGCAAAACTCCAGTCCCTGTCGGGCCGCCGTTTCGGTTTTCGGTTGTCCGGCAGGCATCGCCTTCAGCGCCTCGTCGAACTTGCGGCGCGCATGCGCCCAGCATCCAACGAGGGTCACGCCCTGCACCTTATGGTAACCGGAATACCCGTCAACGTGCAGGTAGCCGCGAAATCCCGAAAGAAAGTTTCGCGGATGCTCCCCGTTTCGCGTCGGCTTGTAGTCGTACAGGACGATCGGCGGGCCCATGCGCCCGGTCCGATACAGCCACAAGTACGATTGCGTCTCGGCTGATTTGCCCGGCTCGCGCAGCACCTGCAGCGTCGTCTCATCTGCATGCAGAATGTCCTGCTTCAGCAGATGCTCACGCATGCGATCCGTTAGCAGCGACAGCCACTCGGCGCCGTACATCATCCAGTTGGCCAACGTCTGCCGGGAAATCGAAAGTCCCAGACGGGAAAATTGCTGCTCCTGCCGGTACAGCGGCTGGCTGTCCACATACTTCTGTGTCATCACATACGCCATACTCGAAGGAGAAGCGAGGCTGCCCGGATAGATGGGATTTGGCATCGGGGCCGTTACGATCGGCGTACGGATCTCCTCGCGCTCGCAGCGGCGGCAAGCATATACCTTGCGCACATGCTGCACCACTTTCACCTGCGCTGGAATAATCGCAATTTCATGACGCGTCTCGGAGCTCATTTCATGAAGGGGGTTGCCACAGCACGAGCAGACCCGTTCGTCTTCGTTCAACTCATACGTCACCGTCTCCACTGGCAGATGGTCCAGTTTGGCTGTGCGTGGACCGGCTGGTTTCCGGCGCTCGTACGTAATTTTCTCCATGGGCGGCTCTTCGCCTTTCGGCGTGGCAAGGACTTCTGCTTCGTTGAACAGATCCAACTCCAACTGGTTCGGATCCGTCTTCTCGCTGGAGGCGCCGAAGCGCTTTTTTTGCGCGAGGCGGAACTGTTCTTCGTACCATTTGAGTTTGGCCGACAGTTCGGCAACCTGCTGTTCCAGCCTGGCAACCTGAGCCTCATATTCTTCCGTTGTAAGGGTAGGGGTGAGAGCGTTCGTTTTCTTTTCCATACCGATTCATTTCTACACCGATCCCCGGATTCCTTGTGGTCAATGGGCTGACAGGGTGAATTGTTTCAAATGACATACTTTGCCCGAACGGCAGGATGCGCCTGCTGTTGTTCCAGCGACAGGCCGTCCAGTAGCCAGCGTAATTCGCGGCCGCTCATCTCAAGCGGCCGTGCGGATGGAGCCATCGGCCACGGAAACCTCCCGCGCTCCAATCGGCGGTAGAAGAGCCAGAAGCCGTTGTGGTCCCAGAACAGAATCTTTACTTTGTCCCGTTGCCGGTTGCAGAAGACAAACAGCGCGGGAGAGAACGGATCCAGCTCGAATCCTTCCTGCACCAGGGCGGCCAACCCGTCGATCGATTTGCGGAGATCGGTGCTGCCGCAGGCAAGATAGACGCGGATCGAATTCGGAATGCTTAGCATAAGGGCATCAAGGTCTGAACAACCTGACGGAGAAGTTGGGGATCAAAACCGTTTGCGACCTCGATGGATACCTGGCCGATCCGAATGACAACCCCTGGATCCGGGTTCTGGTTTTCAGGGGAGGATGTCACGGTCACTGGTACCCAACCCATGGTAGAAGCATTTGTCCGACTCGAATCGGATAGCCGTTTCAAACGATTCAGCCAATATTTCAATTGATGAATGGAAATGCCTTGCGCCTCGCACCATGCGGCCATCGTAAGTCCGCTGGTTCGGTACTCTTCCACGCGAGAAGTCCATTCCCGGATCCGTTGCTCACGATCCATGAGATCTTGACCTCCTTTTTCATGTGCTTGAGGCCATTGTCTCATGAATGATGAATCGGATACAGGTGGGTTTTATTTGACGCTTAC
>NZ_BCUZ01000208.1 GCF_001591485.1 Neobacillus fumarioli NBRC 102428
CCCCTTTTTCTTTTGGGAAAAGTTTCATAATAAAAATATTGATGAGTTTTTAAAAATATATTTGCATAATTATTAATTTGTGTTAAAATTCATTTCAGTGAATAATTATTAGTTTATCAAACTAGTAATCCATAAATTCTTTGCTAATTTATGTATATTAAAATTTTGAGAATTATAGGAGGAATATAAATAATGAAGAAAGTAATTATTTTATTAGCTGTCGCCATGATGTCGGTTGGGATGCTTGCAGCTTGTTCTTCAAGTGAAAATACAAGCAAGGCGGCAGATAAGAAAGTGTTAGTTATGGCAACATCCGCTGATTACCCGCCATTTGAATATGTTGACACCAATCAAGGTGGCAAAATTGTTGGTTTTGATATTGACTTAGCCAATGCAATTGCTACAAAACTTGGTTATAAGCTGAAAGTGAAAGACATGGATTTCAGCGGTCTAATTGAATCGCTTAAATCAGGACAAGCAGACCTTGTATTGGCAGGCATGACTCCGACTCCTAAAAGAAAGCAAAACGTTGATTTCAGTGACATTTATTATACAGCCAAATATATGATCATTTCCAAAAAAGGGAGCGGAATTAACACTGTTCAAGACTTAAAAGGAAAAACAGTCGGCGTTCAGCTTGGTTCCATTCAGGAAACAAAAGCAAAAGATCTCAATAAAACGATTCCGATGAAGATTGAAGACCGCAACCGAATTCCGGATCTTATTGAAGAATTGAAAGCCGGCCGGTTTGATGCAGCGATTATTGAAGACTCGGTTGCCAAAGGATTTCTGGAAAAGAACAAGCAGCTTACAGGGTTTACGATTAGTGATAAAGCGGACGAAGCAGGATCAGCTATTGCCTTTCCGAAAAACAGCAGTTTAACAGCTAAATTTAATGATGAGTTGAAAAAAATGAAGGAAGATGGCGAACTGCAGAAACTGATTGTGAAATGGTTTGGCGGAATGAAATAGCTTCATTCTCTGGAGGCGTTCAACTGCTTTCTGAACGCCTTCTCTATTTTTTAGAGAAAGGACGAAATTTAACATGCATTTAAATTTCACCCCATTTATCCCCTCAATACCGTATATATTGCAAGGTGTAGTCGTAACGCTTCAGATCGTTGTGGTTGCCGCCATTTTGGGACTCATTCTCGGGACCATTTTAGCTCTTTGCAAAATTAGTTCGGTGAAAGTGATTGGCACAATTGCCAATGCGTACACATCGATTTTTCGTGGAACGCCGATGGTGCTGCAGCTGATGATGATTTATTTCGGCTCACCGGAGATTTTCGGTTATCAAATGGCTCCTTATACCGCAGCCATCCTCTCTTTCGGCTTAAATTCCGGTGCTTATGTTTCGGAGATTATTCGTGCGGGCATTCTAGCGGTCGATAAAGGCCAGCGAGAAGCTGCAGTTGCGCTAGGCGTTCCCTATCGGAAAATGATGTGGGATATCATCCTTCCCCAGGCATTAAAAAATATTTTGCCAGCGGTTATGAATGAATTGATCACTCTCACAAAGGAATCCGCCATCGTCACCACGATTGGCGTCATGGATATTATGCGCCGGTCTTACCAAGTAGGTTCGGATAACTATTCATTTTTTGAACCTTTATTGATTGCCGGGGTGATTTATTATCTAATGGTAATGGTCCTGTCCTTCTGTGGAAAAGTACTTGAAGGGAGAATGAGACGCAGTGATTAAAGTAGAAGGTTTATATAAAAGTTACGGAAATCTTGACGTTCTAAAGGGAATATCTACATCTATTCATGCTGGTGAGGTAGTGGCCATTATTGGCCCATCAGGTTCAGGGAAATCGACTTTCCTGCGCTGCATGAACCTCCTAGAAACCCCGACAAGCGGGAGAATTTGGCTTGATGGCCAGGAGATCACAGATAAGAAAACAAATATCATGAAAGTACGGCAAAATGTGGGGATGGTGTTTCAGCATTTTCATTTATTTCCTCATAAAACCGTTTTGCAAAACCTTACCTATGCCCCGATCAAGGTAAAAGGTCTTACAAAAATGAAGGCTGAAACCATTGCCCTGGAACTGCTTGAACGTGTTGGTTTAGACGAGAAAGCACATGAATATCCAACCAGATTATCAGGCGGTCAAAAACAGCGGGTTGCTATTGCCAGAGCTCTGGCGATGCAGCCGAAGATTATGCTCTTTGACGAACCGACGTCAGCACTTGATCCAGAAATGGTGAAAGAAGTGTTAGAGGTCATGAAATCACTTGCCCATACAGGCATGACGATGGCCATCGTCACCCATGAAATGGGCTTTGCCCGCGAAGTGGCCGACCGCATTTTATTCCTTGATGATGGTATATTGGCAGAAGATGCTCCACCGGATGAATTTTTTACAAAACCAAAGAGTCTTAGAGCAAAAGACTTTCTCGAAAAAATGCTTTAAAGATGGTCAATTTATGATCATCTTTTTTTGG
>NZ_BCUZ01000209.1 GCF_001591485.1 Neobacillus fumarioli NBRC 102428
ACTTAATCTAAGCTATCCTCTTTATTTCCGTGTAAATACGATTGGATATTCCACAAAACCATACATCTGCGGAGACGGTGTTCTCTTTATTTGCGCTCCTTCTTTTAATTTTAAATCCTTCATTTTTGCAAATATTCCTTCAAAGGCAATTTTTGCTTCTAAGCGGGCCAGTGGAGCTCCCAAACAAAAATGGATTCCTTTACCGAAAGTCAAATGCGGATTCGGTTTACGATCAATGATAAACTCATTCGGTTGAGAGAATTTCGCTTCGTCTCGATTTGCCGATGCAACCCAGATCGTAACAGCGTCCCCTTTTTTAATTGTCTTTTCATACAAAAAGATGTCCCAACAATTTCGATCAGGGTCAAAACGGACTGGATTATGTTTTCTCAGCTCCTCATATACTGGAAACGGGTATAGTTTTTTTTCATTTGAATCAATTTCTTTCATTTGCGTTAATGACGATAGATTGATTACTTTTTTCTCAGTCATAATAAAAATTTCTCCTTTTACGAATCCATTTTGAAAGTTCACAGTGTTTCGCCATTTTTAATATTTCTATATACAACTTGCATTTTACAAATTTATATGTGGATAACAAGTTACTTTTGAATCATCTTTGATGGTGCCTGACACTTTTCATGGTATGATACACTTAAAAGAGGCTAGTATGGAATTGATTAGAGGTGGCAGAAGTGAAAACAATCGTAGTGATCGGCGGCGGTGTAACAGGACTGTCGGCTATGTATGAATTACAAAAAAGGAAACAGTATAGAGACCTTAGGCTTATTTTAGTGGAAGCATCCCGTCAGCTTGGCGGAAAAATACGAACCGTAAGACAACATGGATTTATCATAGAAGCCGGAGCAGATTCCATTGTATCTCGTAAAATCGAGACCATGCCTATCATCGAAGAGCTTGGATTGGAACAGGAAATTGTCTACAATGCGACGGGCCGCTCCTTTATTTACACAGACGGAGAGCTGAAACCGATCCCTGAAGATTCGGTTTTCGGCATTCCCGCAAGCATTGAATCCTTGGCAAAGAGTACACTCATTTCAGCAGAAGGCAAAGTTGCAGCACTGAAGGATTTTTATACCAAAAATGAAACCTTTACGAAAAACGATTCGATCGGTTCTTTTTTGGGGTATTTTCTTGGAACGGAACTAGTTGAAAAACAAATAGCTCCCGTCCTCTCCGGTGTGTATTCCGGAAACCTGAGTGACCTAACAATTGCGTCCACCCTTCCGTTTTTGATCGATTATAAGGAGCAATATGGAAGTATTATCAAAGGACTTGAAGCCAATAAACAGAAATTTAAAGGCGGGGAAAGGAAGTTTCTTTCGTTTCAAAACGGCTTAGACTCCCTGATTAATGCGTTTGAAGCAAAGCTTGGCGGCACTGAGATTTTAACAAATACTAAGGTGGAAAAAATCAAAAAAGAAGGCAGCCGTTATCACGTGATTCTCAACAATCAGGAAATCATCGAAGCCGATTACATGATCATGAGCATTCCGCATACAGCGGCAGAAATGTTAATTGATGATCCAGACATCAAACATGAATTTTCCCGATTGACAAACAGTTCCTTGATTAGTGTATATGTTGGATTCGACGTTCCCGATCAATTACTTCCTGCGGATGGCACAGGTTTCATTACCGCAAACACCGATGAATTGTCTTGTAATGCCTGCACTTGGACAAGCAGGAAATGGAAGCATACGTCAACATCGGGTAACCTCCTTATCAGGCTCTTTTATAAAAGCAGCCATCCTTCCTTTGCTTCTTTGAAAGATATGGATCAAGAAGAACTGCTGAAGGTAGCGCTCGAAGATATTCACAAATCCCTTGGGATCCGCGCTAAGCCGATTGCCACTGAAGTGACCAAATGGACGGGACAAATGCCGAATTATTTGATTACCCATCCAAAAAGTGTCAGATCACTTGAAACCAGAATGGCAGCCACCTACCCGGGAATCCTCCTTGCCGGCTGTTCCTATTATGGCGTAGGGATCCCAGACTGCATCGAAAACGGAATCGAAACAGCAAGGAAGATTATTCAAATGCTTTGATAGGGAAAGGATAGCTGTAGGATGGAAGCTATCCTTTTTATATTTTATAACTACCGTATATTCCATTTTAAAATGAGACCTAGATGTGTTAGTCCTCCTCCAAAGCCATATAATAATAAAGTATCACCATATTGGACTTTCCCTTCCTCTATTCCTAAATTCAGAGCTTTAGATGCATATTCCTCGTTTCCAACAATTCTTCTTTCCTTTATACCCGTCCTTTGAACAATCCATTCATCATTCGTGTCCACCATCTTTTCCAAGTCTTCATTTAATAATTTCTTTGGAGGAACATAGGTACCAATCGCTGTAATACGGGCTTTAGATTTCATCATAAAAGTACACCTCATTTC
>NZ_BCUZ01000210.1 GCF_001591485.1 Neobacillus fumarioli NBRC 102428
AATGAAAAAAGAAGAATATTAGATTGGAAGTTTAAATCTTTACCTTGATAAGATAATGTTATACCGCTGAATTACTTCTACATAAACATGATGCGGGTGAAGGGACTTGAACCCATACGGTATTACTACCACTAGAACCTGAATCTAGCGCGTCTGCCGATTCCGCCACACCCGCATAATTATTATACAAGGTTACATTCAATACTAAACTAGATCATACAGTATGAATATTTAATCACTTCATTTATATCAGCGGCATAAAAAATAATACCACCATTGAACCATTTCTGTCAATCCAAAATTTCATCTATTTCGCTGCCAATTAATTAATTACAATTATTGAAAATATTTGTGATGACAAGGTTTTTATGTAAAGAGTCTGCATTATAATAGTTTAAATCCCTTTTTATAGGTAAAAATAAATTAAGAATACTAAAAGATTAAAAGGAGTGCTGGAAAGTGGGATCCAACCATCAGAAAAAAGAAATCAATAAAGGTCTCCTAACCCCCGGAGATGCAGAGCAGTTAGACTGTCCATCTGACAATGAAAAGACACCTGAATTTGATGAATTGGGAACCGCTTTAAATGGTTTGTAAAATAACCAATCAAAAAAAAGCCCAGTGACCAAAACATTGGGCTTTCGTGTGAATATTGTTTTTAAATTGAAACCAGTAATCAAATCAATAAATTTTAATCCAATTCAAGCACAATTGGACAATGATCACTTCCCATGATATGAGAGTGAATATCAGCTGCTTTTAATCGGCCTTCTAAAGATTTTGAAACGATAAAATAATCAATCCGCCACCCGATATTCCGTTCGCGGACCTTATTCATATACGACCACCAAGTATAAGCTCCTTCTTGATCCGGATAAAAATAGCGATAACTATCAATAAATCCTGCGTTTAATAATGCAGTCATTTTCGCGCGTTCTTCATCAGTAAACCCTGAGTTTCCGACATTCGATTTCGCGTTTCTTAAGTCGATTTCTTGGTGGGCGACATTTAAGTCTCCACATAATATGACGGGTTTTCTCTTGTTTAGCTCTTGGAGATAGTGAAGAATCCGGTCTTCCCATTCAATACGATATCCCAATCTTGCTAAATCCCTTTGTGAATTTGGTGTATAAACATTTACCAGGAAGAAATCAGCAAACTCAAGTGTCAAAATTCTTCCTTCTGTTTCTGAATTTTCTTCCCCTATCCCGAAACGGACAGACAAAGGTTCTACCTTTGTAAAAACAGCTGTTCCGGAGTAACCTTTTTTTACGGCATAATTCCAATATTGCCAATATCCTGGTAGTTCTAAATGAATTTGCCCTTCCTGTAATTTTGTTTCTTGTATACAGAAAATATCAGCTTCCACACTATGAAAATAATCCAAAAACCCTTTTTTAACACATGCCCTAAGACCATTTACATTCCAAGAAATTAATTTCATGATTTCCATTCCTTTTAAAACTGACTTTTTCCATTAGATTTTAAGATCTGTGACAGGACAAATTGTACCAGCTAGATACAAATGTGAAAAGCACTTAGTTTGAAGGTAATTGTTTCCTTTTCAAGAGGACATAAAAAAAGACAGCACCTGCTGTCTTTTTTCATTCGACGATATGATTTTTACTGATTTCATCTGAAACTAATTCAGAAACCGGGACAATTTTAATATGACGCTTATGAAATTCATCCATTGCTTGAAAAATACCCATGGAACAAATCTTTCCTGTTATGCCTACATGGCCTATTGCAATTCCATGCCCCTTTATTTCTGTTACTTTTGCCAGTCTTAACATTTGGTTCCGCACATAGGATGATGATGAAACATTATCTAGAAACACATCCCTTTTTATAATGGGCACTCCTAATTCTTTAGCGATTTCGGGAAATTTCGAATTTGGACTGGTCCCGCTGTCCACAATATACAATTTATTTTCCTTCGCGACTTCTACAATTGTTCGAACAATTTCCTCATTTTCAACGGCAAGTGACCCCATGTGATTATTAAGCCCTACGGCATGTGGAACGCTTTTGATCGCCTCTTTTACTCGTTGCCGTACTTCTTCAGGTGAAAGGTCAACCGTAATCGGTTTTGGTCCAAGCCAAGAACGTTTTCCCTGTTTTGGCTCCATTGGCAGATGGACCATTACTTCAAAACCATTTTTAAAAGCCCATTCAGCATGTTTTTTAGAACTTTCAGTAAAGGGCATAACGGCAGCAGTAATCGGTACATTTCCTTCTAGAAAGTCTTTGACTCCTCCAGTACCGCCGCCAAAGTCATCAATGATGATAGCCGCCTTTCGTGAAGCAGCCTCCGGATTATCCGCAAATGCTGGTGTTTGCCATGAACAATAAATGAATACAAAAAGCAATAGACCGTACTTTTTCATACAATCCCCCCAAAACTAAAGCTC
>NZ_BCUZ01000211.1 GCF_001591485.1 Neobacillus fumarioli NBRC 102428
AAAAAAATCCGCTTATTTATAGGTATTTATATGATTTTCCTGATTTAGCAGGAATCCTTCCCCTTATTTTTCAATGCCATAAAATCAGCATCCACCTTTAACAGAGCCTTATTTTAAAAAACGTAATCCGGCCGTTTTGCATCAACAAAACAGCAGATAGTGTATAATGGAAATATTAAAAAATTCAACATTCCAAGGTGATATAATGGTAAAAGGCCTTAATCATTTACTATTTTCTGTTTCTAATTTAGAAGATTCGATAGAATTTTATAAAAATGTATTTGACGCAAAGTTGTTAGTTAAGGGTAGAAGTACTGCCTATTTTGATTTAAATGGCATCTGGCTTGCTCTTAATGAAGAAAAAGATATCCCACGTAATGAAATTAGCCAATCATACACTCATATTGCTTTTTCAATAGAAGCAACGGAATTTGATAACATGTATCGTAAACTTAAGAAATTAAAATTGAAAGTAAACATTTTGCCAGGCCGGCCAAGAGATGAGAAAGATAAAAAGTCTATTTACTTTACGGATCCAGATGGTCATAAATTTGAATTTCACACTGGTACTTTACAAGACAGGCTGGATTATTATAAAAAGGACAAAACACATATGGAGTTTTTCGATTAATGTGTTCCTTGTACAAGGTATCTTAGTAAGGATCATGAGACCCTGGTAAAATAATCAACATACTTCAAAATATAGAGGTGGAACTAAGGAGTGAAATCGATAAAAGTATATCTATAATTTTGATATAGAAATTACTGGAAATTCTGTATTTGTTAAAAACTTTGATGTGGTTTTCAGGAGAGAAAATAGCAATTGTGTCTATATTTTTAATAATAATTTCGACAAAAATTGCAATCAATACTTGACGAATTTGTGAACAATATGTAATATTATAAAGGTCAGTTGTCAAATAAATTGTCATTTTTTCGACAAATCTACACTTAGCGGCTAACGCAGTGTATCGTTACGTAAGAGAACGATGCATTGCGTTTTTTCATGTTTTTTAAATTTCCAATGATTCCACCTGTAAAATTATAGGGAAATCGATTATCATGAATAAATGTGAACTTGAATTTCCTACATTTGTTTTAATAGATCATCTTTTAGGAAGGGAGGTAATATAAATGGACGTTCGTCAATTAAAGCAAGAAATCATTGCTTACAGTAAAGAAATCGGTATTGATAAAATCGGCTTTACCACTGCAGATCCTTTCACGGAATTGAAAAACCGCTTAATCCGTCAGCAGGAATTGGGGTATCAATCCGGCTTTGAGGATCCGGATATTGAGAAGCGGGTGACCCCATCTTTATTGATGGAGGAGGCACGCTCGATTATTGCCATTGCCGTAGCTTATCCTTCTAAAATGACAAACCGCGTCGAAAGTAAGAAGGGAGAACGAAGAGGCATTTTTTGCCGAGCTTCATGGGGGTTGGATTATCACCATGTTTTAAAGGCTAGGTTGAAAAAGCTGGAGGAATTTATTTTATCGAAAGTACCGGAAGCCCGGTTAAAATCCATGGTCGATACAGGAGAGCTATCCGATCGTGCGGTTGCAGAAAGGGCGGGAATCGGCTGGAGTGGGAAAAACTGTTCCATCATTACACCTGAGTTCGGCTCTTATATTTATTTGGGCGAAATGATTACCAGCCTTCCATTTGAACCGGACGAGCCGATCGAAAATCAATGTGGCAGCTGTACAAAGTGTCTTGAGGCATGTCCGACTGGTGCCCTTGTACAGGGCGGTCAAATCAATGCTAAGCGCTGTATTTCGTTTTTAACCCAGACAAAAGATTTTATTCCTGATGAATTCCGGGAGAAAATCGGCAACCGGATTTATGGCTGTGATTCTTGTCAAACAGCCTGCCCGGTGAATAAAGGAAAGAATTTTCATTTTCATGAAGAACTCGAACCGGAACCGGAAATGGTCAAACCGTTACTAAAGCCCGTATTAAACTTGAGTAATCGTGAGTTTAAAAATCGATTTGGCACACTTGCTGGTTCATGGCGGGGCAAGAAACCGATCCAGCGCAATGCGATGATTGCCCTAGCGCATTTTAAAGATGAAACAGCAGTACCTGATTTAATTGAGGTTTTAGAAAAAGAAGCAAGTCCTGTGGCCAGAGGCACGGCCGCATGGTCACTTGGAAAAATCGGCGGCAAAACAGCGTACAATGCATTAATAAAAGCCAAGGAACGTGAAACAGATTCAGAAGTGTTAGCGGAGATTGAAAAGGGATTAAATTTTTATAAATAGTAAAGGAGCGAACCAAACTGCGGGTTTGCTCTTTTTTTACATAAGGGGGTTCGGACACCATTGAGGGAATTAAGATCCAAGGTGTCTAAATCAAAGA
>NZ_BCUZ01000212.1 GCF_001591485.1 Neobacillus fumarioli NBRC 102428
TTCCCTGCCAATTCCGCATATTTTCCCCACTAAAGAAAACCCTATGAAAAAAGGGGATTTTTTGCATGAAACTTCTACTTGCTATTCTTTTAGCCTTTCAAGCACCGGCAGCTGCTGGAAAAACACTCATCCATCCGCCGATTCCAAAAAGTACTCAAGACACCGTTGCTATTGTGATCCTCAAAAGTGCACAATCGGAAAACCAAATCAAACAGCTGATTCACCCTTATAAAGAGGTAAAACTACGTCATGTTTTTCAAAAAGCCATTAACGGTTTTTCAGTACAGGGCAGCCCCGAGGCCATTGCACGGCTTGCATCAAGGGAGCAGGTCATACACATTACCCCGGTCACAGAGTATCGGGTCGAAACGGAGGAAAGTGTCAAAATCATCGGCGGCGAAGAGATCCGCGATTCTTTTTCCAAAAATCAAAAACTAACAGGCAAGGGTGTCACTGTGGCGGTAATCGATACCGGTGTCGACTATACACATCCTGATCTGCAAAAAAACTATGCAGGTGGTTACGACCTTGTTGACAATGACCGAGATCCGATGGAAACCCGAGCTACCGGACAAGCCACCATTCATGGAACCCATGTGGCCGGCATTATCGCCGCAAATGGAAAAATAAAAGGCGTTGCGCCGGAGGCAAGAATTATTGCTTACCGTGCACTCGGACCTGGCGGAGGAGGTACGACAGAGCAAGTGCTTGCTGCGATTGACCAGGCAATTAAAGATAAAGTAGATATTATGAACCTTTCGCTCGGCAATGATATTAATGGGCCGGATCTACCCATCAGCCTTGCGTTGAACCACGCGGTCGACAACGGCATTGTTGCGGTGGCGGCGTCCGGTAATGCCGGGCCCAATGTTTGGACAGTCGGTTCGCCTGGAACAGCATCGAAAGCCATTTCTGTTGGCGCTTCTACTCCAACATTGGAAATTCCCTATTTATTAATAGAAGGAATTCGAAATAAATTTCGGATTCAGCCGATGGAGGGATCAGCAAAGTGGGTCCTTGACCGAACGTTGGAGATTGTCGATGGAGGCATTGGCAGGAAGGAGGAACTAACAGATGTACAGGGGAAAATAGTCTTGATCAAACGCGGAACATTAACGTTTACCGAAAAGGCCAAGAACGCTTTTGATGCGGGAGCGAAAGCTGTACTCATTTACAACAACTTAAAGGGGCCGTTTATGGGCAACTTGGAGTCATCCAGCCCGATCCCCGTCGGTTCCCTTTCCAAAAGTGAGGGAATGCAGATTAGCAAAGTATTAAAAAATCAAAGGATGTCAGCCCGGCTCCAAGTTGTGTCGGAAAAAGACCAGCTGGCTGATTTTAGTTCACGTGGACCGGTGACGGGTACATGGGAAATTAAGCCGGACCTCGTTGCTCCGGGAGTGGCGATCACTTCGACCATCCCGGGAGGCTATCTGTCGCTGCAAGGTACAAGTATGGCCGCACCGCACGTAGCAGGTGCTTGTGCCTTGATTAAACAGGCACACCCTGATTGGACGCCGGAGCAAATCAAGGCTGCATTGATGAACACAGCCAAGCCGCTGATGCCAAACAATAGTATGACGGTAACAGAACGAAAGGCAGCGGGCGATGGGAACCCTGAAGGTACGAATGTGATCACAGGTACCGCAGACCGCATGGCCTACCGTACGTTTGAGCAAGGAGCAGGCCGAATCCAAGTGAATCAGGCAATTAAGGCCGAATCACTGGTAATGCCGGGAAGTATTCGCTTTGGGAAATTTTCTAGTTCGAACAATGCACATCAGGCCAATTTAAAGGTGGAAAATACCAGCAGTCACCCGATTACGTATTCTTTTATAATCCCAAAACAAGTAGAAGGCTTGAAATGGAGTTTACCATTATCGTTCACGTTAGGTCCTAAGCAAACAAAAACCATTACCGTTGGACTCCAGGTAGACCCTTTTATTTTTAAACAAAAGGTCTATGACGGATTTTTAAGTCTTCAGGCCGGCGGGATGATCATTCACATTCCGTACTTATATGTTCTCAAAGAGCCTGATTATCCAAGGATCATGGGCTTTGATTTTGCGGAAGGGGACCAGCCAGGCACCTACCGCTACGAGGTGTACTTACCTGGTGGAGCAGAAGAATTCGGCATTGCCCTATTTAACCCGGAAGATTACCGCTTTATCACCTTTTTAGACACCAAAAGAGATGTAAAAAAAGGCCTAATCCGCAAAGAATTCAAACCCGAACAACTGCCGCCCGAAGGAATATACATCGCCAAAATATTCGCCAAAAAAGCCGGCAAAGAAGACTCCATCCAAACCGGCATCATCATCAGCAAAAACCAAGAACCTTAAACAGGGG
>NZ_BCUZ01000213.1 GCF_001591485.1 Neobacillus fumarioli NBRC 102428
CCAAAAAATATACCTATCAAATTTGATGGGCCTATCGTTGCAAACTATTTTTAAAACACCCGCTCTTTAAATTGAGCTAATTTTTCTAAAGATGACTTATCAACATCAGCATGCAGGCTGTTGCCGTGGGAGTCCATAGTGACGACAGCACGGAAACCTTCTACACGCAAGTGCCACATGGCTTCTGGAATACCAAATTGCATTAGGTCAACGCCTTCGACACTCTTAATGCAATCTGCATAGTATTGAGCTGCACCACCGATGGCATTTAAGTACACGCCGCCATGTTCTTGAAGAGCAGCTAATGTTTTCGGACCCATGCCGCCTTTTCCAATAACAGCGCGAATGCCAAATTTTTTCATAATGTCGCCTTGGTAAGGCTCCTCACGAATACTTGTTGTCGGGCCAGCAGCTTTTACATGCCAAACATCATTTTCATCTTTCAACATAACAGGGCCGCAGTGGTAAATAATTTGTCCATTCAAATCAACAGGAGAATCGTGGTCCGTTAAATATTTATGAATGGCGTCGCGGCCGGTGTACATCATGCCATTGATTACTACAACATCTCCAACTTTCAAAGAACGGATTTGTTCTTCTGTAATGGGTGCTTGCAGTTTGATCACATCTTCGGAACGGGCTGCAGCTGTTTCTTGTGCCGCTTCGTTCTCTTCGGCAAAATCTATAAACTCGCCGTCTTGGTAAGCCCATTCAATTATTTCACCAGTTTCTGCATTTACCGAAACTCCCATTCGGCGGAAGGCCCAGCAGTTGTAGGCAACAGAAACATAGAAGCTTGCAGGAATGCGGTGCATGACACCGATTTTACAGCCCAACAAAGTAGCTTCACCGCCAAAGCCCATTGTTCCGATTCCAAGCTTATTGGCGTTTTCCAAAATATATTCTTCCAGCTTACGAAGATCTTCATTTGGGTTCACATCTTCAAGCGGACGGAATAATTGTTCTTTTGCCAAATCATAGCCTGAAGAACGGTCGCCGCCAATACCGACCCCAATGAATCCTGCACTGCATCCTTGACCTTGTGCTTGGTAAACTGAATGGAGGATACACTTGCGGATCCCGTCAAGGTCGCGGCCTGCGCGTCCAAGTCCTTCGAGTTCACATGGCAAACTGTATTGAATGTTTTTGTTTTCACAACCCCCGCCTTTTAAAATCAAGCGGACATCGATATAGTCTTTTTCCCATTGTTCAAATTTGATGACTGGAACACCGTCTCCAAGGTTATCTCCGCTATTTTTGCCTGTCAGCGAATCAACGGCATTTGGACGAAGTTTTCCATCTTTTGTAGCACGAACAATCGCATTTTTAATAGCTGCTTTCAATTCAATTTGATTTACACCAACAGGAGTTTTAATTTTAAAAGTCGGCAGCCCAGTATCCTGGCAAATTGGCGATACTTGTTCATCTGCCATTTTAATGTTGTTCGTAATAGTGGCAAGGCTCATGGCCGCTCTCGTGCCAGCATTTTCTTTTTCCTTAGCCGCTTTCACAGCACGTCGGACATCTTTTGGCAGCTTTGTTGAAGTTTCGACAACCAGCTGATACATGCTCTCTTCAAATTTAGCAATATTCACTTTCAGTTTCCCCTTCCCTATGTCCTCTATATTTACCGTTTTTTATTATACTCCTATAGACAATAGAATTAAAGGTTAAGCTTGCAACCGAATACATGGCATTATCTGCCTGCTATATAAAAAAGAGCCTGTTATTTTGCAGACTCGCTTAGTTCACGATTATGGAATTCCCGGCATTTCGATTCCAATTCATCAATGATTGAAATTAACCGGTCAATATCATCAAGATCCGCTTCTTCCGGATCAATGGCATCCAGCACATCTAAAAACATATTTAAACGCTTCTTCAAAAATTCCACTTGATTATTCTTTTCTTGAATGGGGCTTCCCACGCTGCCTCTCTCCTTTCACATTCCTTTTCATCCTACTGGAATCTTGAAAAAAGTGCAAGGCAGCCCTCTTCAGCTACCGAAATTTATCGACCCATTTTGCTTGCAACTCAACTATAGTTTGGGCTTTCATTCAACCTATGAACACCATTTTGCTTAAAGCTCGAGTATTGTTATGTCCTTCAGCCACCCTATGAACACCACTTTACCTCATACTCGACTATTGTTTTGTCCTTCAGCCACCCTATAAAACATATTTGGCTCTGCCCCTTAAAGTATTAAGAATAAAAGCCACAGGCGGCTAATAAAAAAACCGTAGAACCAACAAATTTTAACGGATTCCAAACCAAAGGGGCTG
>NZ_BCUZ01000214.1 GCF_001591485.1 Neobacillus fumarioli NBRC 102428
GTGAATCCAAAATGAAGGACTATCCATCCAAAACGGATAGTCCTATTTCTTTCGCATTTCCCAGCGCTCGAGATGTTTCCATCTGGTCAAGTGCGGATAAGGGTCGAATGCCCATTCTGTGATTCCGTTATCCTTGTACATCCCATAATGCAAATGAGGCGGAAACTTGCCGGATGTGCCCGGAGGACCGTACCCAGAGCTGCCAACTCCTCCGATCACCATCCCGGGCTCGACCACTTGTCCAATATGGAGATTTGGGGCAAATCCGCTCAGATGGGCGAAGTAATGATACGTATTATTAATATCGCGAATCCCGATTCTCCAGCCCCCGTACTTATTCCAACCCTTCATTTCGATAATGCCGTAACAAGTCGCCCTTACAGGAACGCCGTAACCTGCAAAAATATCGGTTCCTTCATGCATCCGTCTGCCGCCCCAGCCTCGGGCATCTCCCCATGTACTGCGGTAACTGTGATTGGATCTGAGCGGAAGTGGAAATACCCGCTTATCCAAATCAAGCCGGCCAAAATGGCGGTATATTTTTGCATAGCCCGTAATGATGCCGACCGTTTTATCCCGGTGATAGTAATTCCATAAGCCAATTTTTATATTATCTTGATCCACACCGAAACCCGTCAAATAATGGGCAACGGCATAAAGAACATCTTCGTCGCTGTTTAAGCTTGCCTTGCCGTCGCCATCTCCATCCACTCCCAATCCATTGAAAAATTGAATAATGGCGGGATTTTCTTCATTGATATTTGGATTAGCCAGCCCCGCCCATTTTTCCGGTGGAATATAAATCCCAACCAAACTATTGGGTTTTGGCAAATCACGGCGGACCTGGCGGATATTTCGTTCATATTGATCAATGGCTGCTAAATAGTACCAGGGAATATGGGTGACGGTTTCAACTTTTTTATACAGATTCATTCTTTCATCATTCGGATTTTGCAACTCTGCCGCTTGAGCATCCCTAACAGCCATTGATAGTAGTAAAAATAAAAGAAAAGTACTAGTCGTTAGAATTACCCGCACAAAAGGGATCCTCCTTCCCATTCATGTACGAAGTTAGTTTATGGATTCTCTGATTTTTCATTTACACAAAAAATTGGAAATCAGAAATTCCGTGTAGAAAGTACCAGCCGCTTGTCGTTCTTTTAACAGTATGATAAAGTGACAAAAGGAGAGTTCAGTCGACATAGGAACCAGTAAGGGGTGCAAAAATGAGTAACAGAGATGAAATACTTAGAAAACCGGAATGGTTGAAAATAAAATTAAATACAAATGAATCTTATACCGGATTGAAAAAATTAATGCGCGAAAAGAATCTCCATACGGTGTGTGAAGAAGCTCGCTGCCCAAATATCCATGAATGCTGGGGAGCAAGAAGAACGGCCACCTTCATGATTCTTGGGAGTGTTTGTACCCGTGCCTGCCGCTTCTGTGCTGTCAAAACGGGACTACCGACAGAGCTGGATTGGCAGGAACCGGAAAGAGTGGCTGATTCGGTGCAAATCATGAACCTGAAGCATGTCGTTGTAACAGCTGTTGCCCGCGATGATTTAAAAGATGGCGGTGCAGCTATTTTTGCGGAAACCGTTCGTGCCATCCGTCGGAAAAATCCATTTACGACCATTGAAGTGCTTCCGTCAGATATGGGCGGTAAGGAAGAAAATTTGCGTATTTTAATGGATGCAAAGCCGGATATTTTGAATCATAATATTGAAACAACCAGAAGGCTGACTCCAAGAGTTCGGGCGCGGGCCAAATATGACCGCTCTCTTGAATTTCTGCGTCGGGCAAAAGAAATGCAGCCAGACGTACCGACCAAATCAAGCTTAATGATTGGCCTTGGCGAAACGAAAGAAGAAATTCTTGAGGTTATGGATGACTTAAGAGCCAATCATGTGGATATTATGACAATTGGTCAATATTTACAGCCGACAAAAAACCACTTAAAGGTTATAAAATATTACAGTCCAGAAGAATTTAATGAATTAAAGCAAATTGCGCTCGAAAAAGGCTTTAGCCATTGTGAAGCAGGACCGCTTGTTCGCTCTTCTTATCATGCAGATGAACAAGTAAATGCTGCAGCCAAGCAAAAACAGCTCTTGGGTGAAAGCACTGTACAGGAAGCTCAATAAAGAAACTCGCCAAGCGGCGAGTTTTATTTTGG
>NZ_BCUZ01000215.1 GCF_001591485.1 Neobacillus fumarioli NBRC 102428
ACAATTCTTCCGACTAAGTGAGTACCCTGCTGAAAATCAACCATAACAGAGCCTCACAAAAAAACACCACACGATCAAGGACTGTGGTGTGAATTTTTTAATAAGACCAGCTATGCTGGTTTTCGTATTTAAAATACAATGTCCCGGACGGTCATTTTATCCGGGACGTTTGTTAGATAGCGCTTTACTGCCAAGCTCCGTCTGAGCCTAGCCTATAACCGTTGATGACTGTATTGGCGGCCATGTGACCGTCTTTGTAGAAGAAGTACCATTTCTGCCCTATGTTAACCCAGCCGGTTCTCATCTCTCCGTTTTTTTCAAGGTAGTACCATTTCGAGCCTGACTTTATCCAGCCTGTTCCCATAGCTCCATTTTGATCCAAATAGTACCAATGCCCATCTGAATATAACCAGCCAGTCCACTTATTGCCGTTTGAATCCAGGTAATACCATTTGCCTGAGTATTTATGCCAGCCATATGTAGAGCTTTCTCCATTCACGATTTGTTCGAAATTACTTTCTGTTGTAGACGGAGTAATGACGAATCTGCCGAGCTCGTAAGGATCATCACCCGGTTTTACATACTTTCCTTCCGTTGTAAAAGCATACTTGTAACCTGTTATTTTTAATTGCTCAATGGTTTTCTGATTATAGGCTCCAAATGGATAAGCAAAAAACTCCGTATGTACTAAATCTTTACTTGTCTTTAAATCTTTCAAAACAACATCATCAGGTTCCGTTAATAATGCTGATTTTCCGTCTATTGTATAATGCAAACCGTTTGTATGGCTGGCAAATTGAAAGACATCTGTCATTTGCTTAATCTCAGGCCAGCTTAAAAATTGCAGATCTCTTGGATCAAAAGGAACTGGTGTTTGCGAGATCCGGTTAGTAATTAAGAAAGCTCCCGCATGGAAACCATATTTTTTTAGAATCGGGTAGGCATATAAATAATTGGTTTTATGGCCATCATCAAAGGTTATGACGACTGTTTTCGCAGGCAGGGCTTTTCTGCCTTGCAAATACAACGCTAAATCCGATAACGTCGCTGTATAGAAACCGTGGTCATGTAAATATTTCATTTGTGCTTCAAATTCTTCAAAGTCCATGATCGCTGAATCATTAGGAAAAGCATTCTCACTTTTCTTTAATATATGATGGTATAACAAAACTGGTATGCCCTTTTGATTAGTTTCTGCTGCGTAGGTTGTTTGGTTTGTTGCCATCCATAAAGTACTGATCAACACGAATAGGACAATTGTCATATTTATTTTTTTCATCGCTGTCTCCTAGTATGCTTTTATTAAATTCCATTACGCATATATTACCAAATGATAAGGGCGCTTTCAATCTATTTTCATCATTAAGAACTAGCCCTTTCCGATCATTTATCAGAAAGGGCTTGGAAGTTATAATTTAAGCTGTTTGTAATGAGGATCCTTATTTTGGTATTTCTTTTTCAAAAGTTTTATCCTCTTTTGGGATTGTATAAAACTTATAAAGCAAAGGATCGACATGGGGCCACAGTACCAAACAAAGAGAAAACCTCCGTGGTAATAAAAAGGCATATAGGCAATCGAAACTCCAAATAATACAAACGATAAAATTAAATAAATGCCGATGCTGTTGTGATAAAACTGATAGTGGTCAAAGGTGGTTTTTCCATTTTTCATGAGGTCATTTAGATTCTTATCGGTTTGATAAAACAGAAACAAAGAGATGAGTAGTAAAAAGGCATAGATGGGAAGGGAATAAATATAAAGAGAAACACCTAATATACAGAAGTAGAAACTCAAACAGAAGGCAACCCCGGAAAAAAACAATGGCATCAGAAATTTGTAGACGTTTACATCCGATTGTTTCACACTATACCCCCTCGATTTCTTTAGTAAAAACTAAAACGATGTCCCCCCCTTTTTATTAGCTATATTTAATTATTATCTATATGTTGAAAAATTCCTTCTCATTCCCAACCTTCTGTTGAAATTTTCCCGGTTCTATTCGCTGAATGGTTTCTTGTTGCGCTTTGGGATTTGTGCTTTTTAATAAAAAAGCTGATTAGTTAAAGCACAATCTTCATAAACTAAGTCCACTACTATTAGGGAAGGTGCCCAATGAAGAAAATACTTTTCTTT
>NZ_BCUZ01000216.1 GCF_001591485.1 Neobacillus fumarioli NBRC 102428
ACTGTTTCTTTAAAACTTAAAGTCGTAAAAGGTGTAAGCTGAAACTGAATAAACTCCTCAGACTCAACAATAATGGGCAATTGCAAACGATCTGCATAGCACTGTTTAACACCTTGTATAGAAACTGTGTTTAATTCTAAATCCGCAAAATGAGTAATCAAATCTTTCCCCCCCAAATTATTACTAAGTAATATTAACAAACTTGCCGATTTTACTAAATTAGCTCTTTGGCAATAGAGAATGAAATTTTTTCATTCTCATTGACTTGACATTTAATCCATTTTATTAATATAAGTCTTCACCACTCAATGATTGAATTTTTTTAAATCTAACATTGTAAAAGTCATTTGACCTTTTAGCTAAAAGAAAAAGATAGTATGGTCTTTGAAAGTTGTATATATAATTGAATCACTCGTTCGTCTAACAAGAAAAGTTATTTTTTAGAAAGCTCCTTTAACCACGTTTCATCCCATTATTATCTGTTTTCGTAAATAATTGTTTAGAATAAGGTAAAGCAAGTTCTGGCATATTATTTGGATTAAAATACTGAAGTTCAGCAGTTTCATCATCTACTGGACTCAGTTCCCCGCTTTGAATAACACATTCAAACATAAAAACGTTATACTCTACTTGATGACCATTCGGATATTGGTAACGGTAATCTTTTCCACCAAATACCCCTATCAACCTCCTTGGAACAACATATAATCCTGTTTCTTCCCACACTTCACGTACAACAGCTTGTGCAGGTGCTTCGCCAATTTCTATTGCTCCTGCTGGAAGGCTCCATTTCTCACCGTTTCCTTTGTTCTGTAACAAAATTTCACCTACTTCGTTTCGAATAATTCCTGCCACACAAGGCATAAAAATCAATTCACTGCCAACTTTTTCTCGAAGTTTTTGATAATAGTTAGACATTCCCAATTTGGTTACCACCTTAATAAAATTTTCCCATTACTAATACTATAAAGTGTTTAAATTTTCCTTTTCTTCTTCAACAATCCTGTCATTTAGTGTTAAATAATTTTGCAAATGTATGCCTAAAAAGTATAACAAGAGCATCTAACCCTTTTATTCCCGCTTCCTTCCCATAAAAAGTAACTCTATTTTGGAATTGCCTTTTTGACATTTTCTCTCCATCAAGAGTGACAAACAAAGCGTCTGTTTCCATTACCCCTTGTATCTGAATATACTTCTGTAATTGATTTTTCATCTTTGCTTGAATAAGCACGATCCGCTCTTTATACGTCTTTGTATTTCTATTGATAATGGATAATTCTTAAATTGATAATTCATTTGTACGCCTTGCCATTCTTAAATTCCTCCCTGTTTAATGACAGGGTACTCACACGATTTTATGTACAAGATTTTTTTGTAAGAATCGTATTAAAGATAAATAAAAAACGCTTCTTACAATGTGTAAGAAACGTTGATTTCACTGCATTCGCAAGCAGTATCATAATACCGGTGGTCGGGGTCGAACCGACACTCCAGAAGGAACACGATTTTGAGTCGTGCGCGTCTGCCAATTCCGCCACACCGGCTTAATAAGATTTATTGATGCTGGATTATAAAATTTTGGCAGGGGCAGCAGGAATCGAACCCACACCAAAGGTTTTGGAGACCTTTGTTCTACCTTTAAACTATGCCCCTATTATTGCTGAATGGAAAAAGTTCGAAACGTTATGCAGTTTCACCCATCTGTAGGTTACTTAAGCAAATTCCTTCAGTTAAACTTGGATATCCTTACAATTGATAAAATAATAGCGGCGGAGGGGATCGAACCCCCGACCTTACGGGTATGAACCGTACGCTCTAGCCAGCTGAGCTACGCCGCCAAAGTTTTATATAGGGCCTGAGTTGAACAGAAATTTCCTGCGTGCAATGTATGCACTCCATCATCGGAAATAATATTTAAATGGTCGGGAAAACAGGATTTGAACCTGCGACCCCTACGTCCCGAACGTAGTGCTCTACCAAGCTGAGCTATTTCCCGATAA
>NZ_BCUZ01000217.1 GCF_001591485.1 Neobacillus fumarioli NBRC 102428
ATATGCGTAAAGGAATTGACGGCCTCGCAACACTTATTCAAGATTCATTTGAATTAGATCCATACAGCGATTCTATCTTTTTGTTTTCTGGTTGGAGCAAGGATCGTTATAAATGTTTGTACTTCGATGGTGATGGCTTCGCCTTGCTTTATAAGCGATTAGATAACGGCATACTTCAATGGCCGAAAGACGAAAATGAAGTGCGAAACCTATCACAGCAAGAGCTTCGTTGGTTATTAGAAGGACTATCGCTTCAGCAGCCAAAGGCAATTGCGAAATCTGCAAAAGGTGTCTTTTAAATGTTCTATTCCGAATGGTATAATCATCCTTAGATGAAACTGAACGGAAATGTGGTGAACGATTTGACGAATGGTAATCCGAAGCAAGAAGAGCAAAATGAACGTATCATTCGATTACTAGAGCAACAACTGGCTCAGTCAAATCGACAAATAGAAGCATTAACTGAACAAGTTCGCCAATTAACCAAAGCTTTATATGGTTCTAAATCAGAAAAGTCAAAGTATCAAGCACCCGACGGTCAAGGATCTTTATTTGAGGACGATCCGTTTTTTAACGATTCTGAGCAGACAGAAGAACAAAGCACGGAAACAGATAGCTATACCGTTATCCGTAAAGTATCAAAGAAAAAGAGAAACGATTCATTTAGCTCCAATATTGAGATAGAAGAAGTTCACCATCATCCAGCTAATACGCTATGTGATTGTTGTCTTCATCAAATGACAGAAGTAGGTACAACAATAGCACGTGAAGAAGCAAAATTCATTCCAGCTATAATGAAGCGGGTGCAACATATCGAGCATGCCTATGAGTGCACGGTGTGCAAAAAAGATACCACTCAAAAAGCACAAATCAAGCGTGGGAAAGCACCGCAAGCTGCCATTCAACGCAGCATTGCAGGACCAACTGTTTTGGCAAAACTTATCTACGATAAGTTTATTCAGTACCTGCCTCTTTACCGCCAGGTGAAAGAATGGGAACGATATGGTCTACTTACAAATGATAAGAATCTATCTAATTGGGTTATTCGTACAGCCGAAGACTGGCTTCAACCAATCTATGATTTAATGAAGCAATTATTAACAGCCAAATCCGTGCTTCATGTGGATGAAACCTATGCGCAAATCATTAAGCGTTCCGACGGAAAATCCGGCCAATCGAACGCTTATAACTGGGTATGCCGTAGCGTACCAAGCCAAGGGCCTATCATTGTCCTTTTCAAAAGTGCTTTATCAAGAAGCAGAGCTGTATTGGAAGACTTCATCGCCGGATTTAAAGGAACGGTGATTTGCGATGGCTATTCAGCTTACGGTCATTTACCTAACGTACAATTCGCCAACTGCTGGGCACACACGAGGCGTTATTGGTTAAAAGTTGATAGTAAAAATGGACGAATAGGTGTTGATTACTGCGATCGGTTGTACCAGATTGAGCGTAAAATTAAACACCTCTTACCGGAAGAACGCCAACAAGTGAGACAAAAAGAATCAAAATCCATCGTGGATGAATTTTTCGCTTGGATCGAGCGCTCACCGTTCTTCGGTAAAAATGCGTTGGCGAAAGCAGCTGAATATACGTTGAGTCGTGCAGATGGTTTAAAAGCATTTCTTGGTGATGGTCATTTGGAAATCGATAATAATCCGGCGGAAAACGCGATTCGCCCCAACGTAATCGGCCGCAAAAATTGGCTGTTCTCTGTAAGCGAAGCAGGTGCAAAAGCGAACGCTATTTGTCTAAGTGTAGCTGAAACTGTAAAAGCAAATGGTATCGATTTTTATCGATATTTAGTCAAGATACTTACTGAACTGCCAACTTTACCAATTCATCAGCAGCCAGATCTTTTACATAACTACATGCCTTGGTCGGAAAATATCCAAGCTACATGTACAAAATAGCCAACTATCTGAAAAAAATCTCAGGTTGTTGGCTATTCGTCGTGCGTGCCATAAGGACACGCTATTTTTTATAATTCGGGCTT
>NZ_BCUZ01000218.1 GCF_001591485.1 Neobacillus fumarioli NBRC 102428
AATAAATATGCATAATAAATAATGGTGTTTAGTTCCAACTACGTATTTGTTTGTTTGAGTTCATTAAAATGCATGTTTTTTTGAAGAAAAGATATGCAAAACAGGCCTTCCCGATTTATGGGATTGCATATAAATTCAATGCTACTTCATTTTATCCAGTTAATCGACGGTCTCAATATATTCGTTATTTACTTCCTTAACAATTAGTTTTCGCTGGGTAATTTCATGGTTATCGGCCAGGTAAATCATCTCTAATGGCATATTTTCTTCAATGGAGCGGATTAACAGACGATCTATCCAAAGCACCACCTTTTTCTTAAAATTAAATTATTATTATCAATATTATATACAAACATTAGTTCTTTATGCGATGATGAACTTTTGTTTTATTAAATTCTTGGATTTTCTTCCATGGAAAAATTGCCACCCGCTCATTCGATTTTATATGTAAAAACTCCTGAATAATTCCCAAATGGATGTCCTTATGAGTTGGCGGGACAATACAACTACTTTATTAGAGGGTGAGGGGATTGACCAAAATTACAAAGATAATGCCATTTATGATTTCCGAACATATCACAAATGGCATAGTTATGAGAACAGCCTAACTTCTCTTGCTGCTTGAATACTGTTTCAAGCAAACTCGAAAGGTTCTCCTGTATTTTCCCAGTGCATATACATTGACTTTTGACGGGATTAGACCAATATCATAGGACAGGTCTCATTTTATTTTTTTAGCTGAAGGTGAAAGATAACCAAGTCTATTTATAATGATTTGGAATTTTTGTTAGTTCCATAAGGCCATTTGTGATTTCTAAATTTATTACAAATGGATTATTAGAATAACATAGCTTCCCTGGCTGCTTCGATACTATTAATTGCAAACTCAAACGGATCTCCAACGTTTTCCCAATGCATATACATTAATCGTGGCTCCTCGAACAACCAATGGTTATGCAATGCTGTTATCGTAATACCTCTTTTGCGTAAAGCTGATAGAAATGGATTAATTTCTCTTTGGAGGATTACAGTTTCCCCAAGGTTAAGAGTCTTACCACCGATATTATTTTCGAAGGAAAGAGCAAATGGAAGTGCAAGTGGGGAACGTGTGCTGCGACCTAAAATAGTTGCGTTAATATTTCGGAGACGTTGAACAACACAGATCGGTGTCGCTGTAATAACCATGCCTCCAATAATATCGGCAAGTTGTTGGCAAGAGGAAGCATTAATACTAGTCATAGTATTACGGGTAACATTTGTGTTGCGTCTTCTATTACTCATTGAACTTGACTCAATTTCATCATCAAAGTCTCTTCGGCTCATTTATAACCATCTCCTAATCCTTATTCTCACTCAGTTTATTCAATAATCTTTAACAGGACTAGTCATAATACTGAGGACAAGTACCCTTTTAATTTATGATTGTTCAAGAGGAAGCCGTAACACCAGTGATTAAAACCTCCTTAAAAAGCTATTCATATTTAAAACATAATCTCATTTTTTACTAAATATCATTTGTAGTGAAACCATACCTAAAGAAAGGAGAAGCTGGAACTAGTCCTAAAAATTAGCATTTACATTATTTCAGAAGGGGTGAGTCTAAATGGTAGTGGGAAAGGATGATTTCGTTAAAGGGTTTGTACCGCACCATACTCATGGCTCTATTGATTATACTTCGGTAGATGCGGGGCATGCTCATCAGTGCTTGGATGTTACTTCTCCCCCAATACAGACCGAAGATGGTAACCATATTCATTACACTGAAGGATATGTACTCTTCGAAAACGGCCATACCCATCATTATAAGGCCTATTCAGGACCTGCTATTCCAGTGGGGAATGGAATGCATGTCCATTATTATGATTTTTACACAAGTGAAGACGACGGACATCGACACCATATAAAGGGAGTAGATCAGCCAGCCCCAGGAGATAAATAGGTTAATAAATGAGACCGTTGATTAACTAGGTAAAATGAAATAGCATTT
>NZ_BCUZ01000219.1 GCF_001591485.1 Neobacillus fumarioli NBRC 102428
TGCACATAAGTTTTGACCTTCATGCCCCGAATGAAGACTATTTTTGGTATTTATCCATTAAAGCTGGGGATATCCCCTTAAAATGGATAAATCAAATAGGTTAAATACCCTACAATAATGCCGGTTATGGCGCCGAAGAACACTTCTGTCGGCTGGTGGCCTAATAGTTCCTTTAGTTTTTCCCGGGACTCTGTTTTTTTCACATTTGGGTCTTTTAAGGTTTCAACAAGGTTATTAAAATTGACTAATAATTTATTTAACACTTCTGCATGGTATCCCGCATGTCTCCGTACGCCTGTGGCATCATGCATGACAATAGCAGAAACAACCACACAAATGGCAAATTCATTGGAATAAACCCCGGAGGTCAATCCAATAGCGGTAGTCAAGGATATGATCGTCGCAGTGTGAGAACTCGGCATTCCCCCGGTACTGACCATCAAGCTCCATTTAATTTTCCTTGTGGTCACAAAGTGAATGGGGATTTTTATAAATTGGGCAATCAACATCCCTAAAAGAGCAGCCAAAATTGGAAAGGACAAGAACATGCATTCCCTCCTAAAAATAATTTCAAACCCGGCAAGATATGCATTAAGTATTTATCTATTATCATATGTAAAATGAACGAATGGCATACCTGTTTAGAAAAAACGCCTAGATAAGATCCATTCCACGTTTAAAAAGAATGTAAGTTTCGACATTTTTCTGAAATATTTGTTAAAAACAAACAAGTTTTATAAAGCTGTCAACCCCTTTTTATAGAATAATTTATGGTAATCATGGATTACCATGGAATTGGGTATAAAACTAACAATGAAGATTATTAGCTTTATACCCGCTTTTATGCATCCTTAATCCAGGTAATGAATTTCCATGTTATTTCCTTCCTGAAATATGACAAAAATCATATGTTAAGATAATTTCGTAAAGCTTTAAATAACAGGAGGAGATTTAACATGTTTATTAGTAAAGCATTTCTGACTGTGACAACAGCGGCTGCCATTTTTGGCAGTACTCATGCTCAAACCAATGTACATGCAGCTTCCAATTACTCAGTGGCGCCTGAAAAAATTTACTATTATCAGGGCACAGATATAAATGAGATTAATAGAGTAATAGAAAACTATTTTAATACAAATACTTCACAGAATAGTTCAATGCAAGTGCAATCCCATCAAGTTACGAAACCTGCAACACATCAAACTGTTGCAGTAAAAAAACCAGTAAAGCAAACCACTAGCACCTTAAGTGCCTTTGAGCAAAAAGTGGTCGATTTAACGAATCAGCAGCGTGCAAAATACGGTCTGCCTGCATTGAAAGTAGATACTACACTAAGCAAAATGGCTCATGAAAAATCACGGGACATGTCTGCTAATCACTATTTCAGCCATACAAGCCCGACATATGGATCGCCATTTGATATGATGAAGCAATTTGGGATCACTTATCGCTATGCAGGGGAAAACATTGCCGAGGGGCAACAGACACCTGAAGAGGTTGTTAATGCATGGATGAATAGCCCTGGCCACCGTGCCAACATTTTGAATCCAAACTATAACTACATTGGTGTTGGATACGTAGCCCAAGGGAATTACTGGACACAAGATTTTATTGGAAAATAATCTTCTTAACGGATAACCATATGAGGGTTATCCGTTTTTTATAGCAGCATAATATTCACCGAAAGATTCATTGCTTTATAGAAAAATAGATAGGTATAGTTTTGTAAGCCATAAGTTGTATGTACAAAAATTTAACTAGGTCTATATTTCTATTTTTGAAGAATAGTAGATAAAAATTTGACGTGGAAAATATTATAAATTAAAGTTATGGTGGTAGTTTATGTGATTATTAGTTGGTTTTTCCAATCTTTCTTTTGAAATGTGTTGGATTTGCTGACCTAAATTCCCATAGCGAAGGTCGTGTCTTGATTAAAACTCGAAAGTGCAGAACTTTGCTT
>NZ_BCUZ01000220.1 GCF_001591485.1 Neobacillus fumarioli NBRC 102428
CAGGCTGACCAAGGCGCTTGCGCTTTTCTCAGCTGATGCTTTCGATTTCAACCTGGTTTACTCCCTCTAGCTCAGAAACAGCAGCATATACATCGGTTGTTTTATCACGGTAATCGACAGCGACTAATATTTGAACTAAATGATCCCCATTGTCTAAATCTTTAATGCGCAGCCTGCGGATACTGTATTTTTTCTCCATTAGGAAGGTAATGGTTTTATCGATTTTTGATTTATCGCGAATTAACAGTTGAAGCATTATTTCTTTTTCCCGCAATTGTTTTGGCCCAAAAAGCTTCATTACAAATGGAATTAGTTCGACACTGATGATTAATAGAACAACACCAGTAAATGCTTCTAAATAAAAACCCGCACCCACAGCAATTCCAATGCCGGCGGCCCCCCAAATCATCGCAGCTGTCGTCAGACCAGAAATACTGTCATTCCCCCGTCTTAATATGACACCAGCACCGAGAAAACCAATCCCTGATACAATTTGCGCCGCAAGCCTTAGCGGGTCCATCTGAATTTTAACTTTATCAGAATTAGGAAAAAAGTAAGCAGATTGAATGGAAACAATCGTCAAAAGGCAGCTGACCACTGAAATCACCAGACTGGTTTTTAGTCCGACAGGCTTTCGCTTTAATTCGCGTTCAAACCCAATAATAAGTCCGAAAACAGCGGATATTCCTAGTTTTATTAAAATATCGGTATCAGTATTATTCATATGTATTCACGTCCAATTTCTTAAAGTAAGCTCGTAATATTGGTAAATAACAAGAAAATCATTTACGATAAGAAATGAATTCTACCTTAGATTGTACACATAAAGGAGTCAGTTATGGAAGAACCAAAAATAAATCCGTATCTGGTTTTAACACTTGGAGTTCTATCAGTATCTGCATCTGCCATTTTTGTTAAGTTATGCACAGCACCTTCAGGGATTATAGCTTTTTATCGCCTTTTTTTCACGGTTATTTTCATGCTTCCGCTATTTTTGAAAAAGCAGCATATGCGTGAGATGAGGTTGATTACCAAAAAAGATTGGTTATTTTCTGCCGTGGCAGGGATCTTGCTTGCTTTTCATTTTATTCTTTGGTTCGAGTCGTTAAACTACACTTCGGTTGCAAGTTCTACTGTTCTCGTAACGTTGCAGCCGATATTTGCATTCGTAGGAACTTTCATTTTCTTTAAAGAGAAATTATCATTCAAAGCTATTAGCAGCGGTATAATCGCTGTGGCAGGAAGTGTTGTAATTAGCTGGGGAGATTTTCACATCAGCGGAACGGCGTTATTTGGAGACTTCCTTGCTCTTGTTGCTTGTGCCTTTGTCACAGGGTATTTATTACTCGGCCAAACAGTTAGAAAAAGAATATCACTAATTACATACACGTTTATTGTTTATTTTATGAGTACAATTACTCTATTTATTTATGCTTTAGCAGCAAAGGAATCCATAATTCCACGCCAAGCAAGTGATTGGATATATTTTGTTTTACTGGCGCTGTTTCCAAACTTACTCGGCCATTCGTTATTTAATTGGACAATAAAATGGCTGAGTGCTTCAACCATATCGATGGCCATTTTATTTGAACCGGTTGGTGCAACAATTCTTGCCTACTTATTATTAAATGAACGTGTAGTCTGGTCGCAAATTTTGGGAGGCTTAATTGTGATTGCTGGTATTTTATTGTTTGTAATAGATGATAGGAAATTAAAAATAAAAGCGGAAATAAAAAGCCAAACGTAAGTTTTAGAAAAAAATATAAAAAATATATTGCAAACATTTATTAATCATGGTATATTAAATCTCGTCCTCTTCAAGAGTGTGAAACAGCAAAAAAAGTTTTTCAAAAAGCTATTGACACTCAAGAGATGGATGTGATATATTAAAGAAGCTGCTTTTAAAGCGGTGATAGAAAATAG
>NZ_BCUZ01000221.1 GCF_001591485.1 Neobacillus fumarioli NBRC 102428
ATTGTTTTCTGGAAGGTTTAAAGAGAGTATTTCATTACATGGGAGGAGTACCAAAAGCGATTCGTTTTGACAATCTCTCACCTGCCGTTAAAAAGGTATTGCCAAATGGAGAACGGCAATTAACAGAGGTATTCCAAAACTTCGTTTTTCATTACGGCTTTGAATATGAATTCTGTAACCCTGCAAGCGGAAATGAAAAGGGACATGTGGAGGCAATGGTCAAGTATATAAGAAATAACTTTCTCCTCCCCGGTCTTCATTTCATTGATTTAGATGAGTTAAATAAGGAATTATGGGAGAAGGCAGAAAAAGATCGCTTTAGGAAGCATTATCAAAAGGAGCGTACAATTTCTGATCTATTCGAGGAGGATAGGAAAGCATTTTTAGTATTGCCGGCGAAAGAATACGAGGTTGTAAGATATGAAACCCTGAAAGCCGATAAATATGGCTATGTGAAGGTGGACCTCAATCTGTATTCCACTTCACCAAGATATGCGCTTAAAGAGGTTCTCGTAAAGATATCATACAATACAGTAGAGATTTTGAATGATGAGCATCAGCTCGTTGTGAAGCATTCACGGCTCTATGGTCAATATCGAAAATCGATGAAGTGGCAGCCATATTTGAACTTAATGGCCAAACGCCCTACGGCACTTAAATATACTAGTTTCTACGACCAGCTTCCGAAGGAATGGAAAAACTATTTTCAATCCTGTACAGTGGCTGAAAAATCGGAAGCGCTGAAACTATTATCGCTGATTTTGAAGGAACATGATTTCACACATATAACAAAAGCGCTTGTCATCGCTTCGGAACACGGGCATCCCTCCGTGGATGCCATTAAACAAGTATTCTACCAGCTTATTAATGGTCGTGGAATTAGGAAAGAATTGAAACCGAAAATGACGCTCCCTGCCCTTCCAGAAGCAACGCGAGGGCTCGACCGTTATGATCAGCTTCATAAAGGAGGCGATGCATAATGCGCGAGGAAATTCAGTCCTACGCAAAGCGGTTAAAGCTTAGCTGGATTAAGGAGCATTTCCATGAGGTAGAAGCTATGACTCATGAGGAGTTTTTATTAAAGCTTTTTGAGGCGGAAATCCAACAGCGTGAAGAACGTCGGACCAACCTTCTGCTGACCCAGGCAACCCTTCCAAAAGTGCAGGGAAAGCCTTATGACTGGAGTGAGGTTCAAATCCCGGCAGGAATGACTAAGGATATTCTACTAAATGGTGAATTCATTGAACGGCAGGAGAATGCTATCTTTTACGGTGGAGTAGGTGCCGGCAAAACTTATTTGGCAACTTTGATCGGCTTAAATGCCATACAAAAGTTTGGCAAGTCCGTAAAGTTCTACACCGTGGCTGGCCTGGTAAATCGGCTACTTGAAGCCAATGAAAAAGGAACACTTCCTAAATTGTTTAAGCAAATTGAAAAGCTGGATTGCCTGATCCTTGATGAACTCGGCTATATACCGTTGCACAAACAAGGTGGAGAATTACTATTCCAGGTTATTTCGATGTGTTATGAGGCAAAGAGCATTATTATCACGACAAATCTCCAATTCGGTCAATGGAATCACGTCTTTGGCGATCCCATTTTGACGGAAGCAGTCATTGACCGACTGATTCATCATTCTTATCTTGTTGTTTTCAATGGAGATAGTCATCGCTATAAAGAATCTTTACTAAAAGCTTAAAATGAATGTTGGCAAAGTGGTTACATTTTTAATTGCCGTTTAATGCATTTTTTACTTGCCAAATAC
>NZ_BCUZ01000222.1 GCF_001591485.1 Neobacillus fumarioli NBRC 102428
CTGAAATATTCACAGCTAAAAAATGATAATGAAAATCCAGTACCCTAATTTGACTTAATCGCCTTCTCGACATAAATTATAGCCATCTAACCAAAATGACTTAATTCCCAATGGTTATTTCCCGTATTTTGGGCATACTTCCCCCTTGACTGAAAAAATCGACTTTTTTCAGTTGGGAGTAGCATTCTTTCGGTCATTCTAATTGAAGCTTTTGAATTCGATTTAGTACGTCCCAAAAGAATTTTTGGTACACAAAACTCGATGATAGTTTGAAATAAAGTGCTCTGCCTGATTTGACCACTTTACTGGCTACTTTAATCAATCGAGTGCGTATGGTTTCGATCTGCATGGTCTTTTGTCCCACTGGAAAACAAAGGGTTCGTAACCAATTGGTCAAATTATAAGCAAGGAGAGTCAACATCATTTTTACTTCGTTTACTTGAAAAGCGTGGCTGTTCATATGATCAAAGTAAAAGCCGTTTTTTGCCTCCTTGATGTAGTTTTCCATCGTCCCTCTTTTTTGGTAAGCTTTGACGATATCTTGAGGAACAGCCCATTCGAAATTGGTCACGAAAAAGGAATGCGTGAAGAACAGCTCACCTGCAGGACGCACCGATTGAATAATGACTCTTCTTGGTTTTGACCATGATTTTGCTTGATAAATGGTTTCTTCAAAATAGGTCTCCGTTTTTGAAACGTCTAAAGGGGCTGAAGAAGGATGATACTCCTGCGCTAGACTTTGGAGTTGGGAATTGGATTTCAACCGAATGATATACAAAACCGATTCTTTTTCACACAACTCGTATAATGCCGGGACAGCAAAACCACTATCTCCACGAAGAAACAGGGTGGTTTCTGGAAAGACTTCATTGTAATGTTCAATTAAAGGGCGAATGAATTCGACCACACCATTCGATGTATACACATTTCCTGGGCGGAGTTGTGCTTTTAAAAAGTCACCGGTCGCTCCATCAAAAGCGACCAAAGGATGGAAACCCATGGTGCCATAATGAGTATTATAAGACGAAGATTCCTGGTTTCCATATGTATCCGAATGAGTGGAGTCCAAGTCGATAAATAATTTTGTCGATTGTCGAAAACGATGAATTTTATTCAGGAGTTCTTGGTTTGCTTGATGTAATAGCTCGATCGAATCTTTGTCAAATCGAGTATAAAAGCGAGACAAGCTAGGCTGGGAAGCGAGTGCAGGAGTTCCGATAATTTCCTTAAACACAGGATCATGGGTCAACTGATCAGCAGCATCGTCTTCCGCATACCCAGCAATGATCTGATAGATTTTTTGGCGCAATAAGTTCTCGTTTGAGTGTAGATAATATTTTCTTGAATCATTAAGTTTCAGATATCTAGCTAAAGTCTTAGAAAAACCGATTTTTTCATCGAATTCTCTAAAAAGGAATTCACCTGTATCGGAGGAAAGAGAACCTCCATCATTTGATAATTTAATTTTACGATTGAATTCAAGCGTTTTTTGCGTTAAAGTAACCATATAAAGAATCCTTTCTGTTTGTTTTTTGTGTAGTTACTTAAACTTTAACAGAAATGGATTCTTTTTTCATTTTTTTCGTGCGAAACTAGAAAGCTGGAAAGGCTTGAAAAACAAGGGGTTAATCTAAGTTACTGATTTTATATGAATAATTCA
>NZ_BCUZ01000223.1 GCF_001591485.1 Neobacillus fumarioli NBRC 102428
GGAATTTATAAATTTCTAGACTTGTGGATAAGTGTTCGGTATAATGTTCGTATATTATCTGTGAGGTTTTGGATATGAGTAGGGCCAAAAGTGGAGTTATCAAACAAGTTTTAAAGGATCATTTTGATGGATTTTGGAGAATGCATTCTGACCGCTTTCCTGAATCATATCGTGAAGATATAAAAGAAACAGTTGAAAAAGCTATTAGGTGCGGTACTCGTGATTTGGGATATGCAAGATATGAATGCTTAGGATGCGAAGGAGGTCCCAATCCAATTTTTGTTTGCTTTACTTGTAAGAGTCGTTTTTGCCATAAATGTGGTAAGAAATATACAGATGATTGGTCAGATAAACAACAAGAAATGATTTTTAATGTTCCACATCGTCATATGGTATTTACAATTCCGAAAGAATTGAGAAATGTCTTTTTTCAAGACCGTAAAAAATTAAATGAGTTAAGTAAGAAAGTAGCTGAGGTATTCCAATTTTATTATCAACGTAAACGTAAAAAACGTCAGTTACAGGTGGGGGTTATTACGGTCATTCATACATTTGGAAGGGACCTTAAGTTTAACCCCCATATTCATGCTTTAGTTACAGAAGGCGCTTTAGATAATCGTAATGAGTGGGTCGCTACTGAATTTATTCCATATGAATTCTTAAGAAGGTCATGGCAAAAGGTACTATTAGATTTATTAAAGTCATGGTTTCCGAATAATAATTCTGCCAAGAATCTCATTGATGATTTATATAAGCGATATCCAAAAGGGTTCTATGTAAATGCTGAACGAAAAATGAAGGATGCCAAAGGAGCAGCGAAATACATAGGTAGATATTTGGCTAGGCCAGCTATTGCCGAGTACCGAATAGTTAAATACGATGGAAAGACTGTTCATTTTTGGTATGAGGATCATCAAACTGGTAAAAGGATAGATGAAACTCTTCCTGTATATAGATTCCTTTTTAACTTAATACAACATATTCAGCCCAAGCATTTTCGAATGGTTGGTCGTTTTGGTTTGTATAGCAGACGATCATATAAAAAGGCTAATCAGGTGTTAAGTCTGTATGTTTTTATGCGGACAAAACAGCTTTCTTTATTATTAGAGAGAAAAAAGAAAAAGAAAACCTATAGACAGCGCATGATAGAAGCATTTAATAAGGATCCATTTATTTGCCTTCACTGCCATCGAGAGTTGGACTTAGTTGAAATATTTCATGCGGATTATGGATTCCTGTATCATTATATGGAGGATATAGGGTCAGTTAAAAGGTTAAGGAGGATTAGTCTTGGCCAAAAACAAAGAGCAGGATGAATTAAGTAAAGCATTTCTAGAAACATTGGATGAGGACGACCCGTTCGGCTTGAATGAAGAGATAAAAGTGTTAATTTTTAAATGTTTAGATTGTGGAAAGGAAGACGAGGTTCCTGAATATGTAGTGGAGGAGTTTCATTTTGATTTAAAAGAAAATGAAGAAGTAGAAGTAGTCTGCCCTTTTTGCAATGGTCCAATGCGTCGAGCGAGAAAAGACCCAAGTGAGTAATTATCATTTGGGTCGTGATTTAGGTCGCGTTAGCGATTTTGTTC
>NZ_BCUZ01000225.1 GCF_001591485.1 Neobacillus fumarioli NBRC 102428
AGACTGTCGACAAATTCGAAAAAATTCGGGTTTGCCGACAGTCTTTTTTGTATAATTAAGATATTGAGATTCGGTGAGGTGGATGAAATGCTAACGAAAAATACACAAATTAATCGTGATCAAATAGAAATGATAGCTCTGGACCAACTTGTTCCTGCGAACCATTTAGTTCGTAAAATTGAGGCAGCTTTAGACTTTTCATTTATCTATTCACTTGTTGAAGATGTGTATTCTTCCGAACGGGGACGTCCGAGTATTGACCCTGTAATATTGATCAAAATGGCTTTCATCCAATATACCTTCGGTATACGTTCAATGCGTCAAACTATAGAGGAAATTAAAACAAATATGGCTTATCGTTGGTTTTTAGGCTTTGGATTTTATGATACGGTACCACACTTCTCAACCTTCGGTAAAAATTACGAGCGCCGTTTCAAGGACACGGATTTATTTGAACAAATTTTCTATCGTATTTTGAAAGAAGCTTCAGATAAGAAATTAATTAGTAGTGAACACGTGTTTATTGACTCTACACATGTTAAAGCGAGTGCAAATAAACATAAATTCGAGAAGAAGGTAGTTCGAAAAGAAGCAAAAGCATACGAAACGCGTTTACAAGATGAGATTAACAGCGACCGTGAGGAACATGGAAAAAAACCATTTCCTCCGGATAAATTCGAACAAGAGGAATTTAAAGAAATTAAAGAGAGCACAACTGATCCGGAAAGTGGTTATTATGTAAAGGATGAGCGCACAAAACAGTTCGCTTACTCTTTTCATACTGCAGCTGATCGAAATGGCTTTGTTTTAGGCACCATTGTAACACCAGGGAATGTTCATGATAGTGTTATTTTCGAACCACTACTGGAAAAGGTCATTGAAAAGCACGGGAAACCTGAAGCTGTTGCCGCTGATGCTGGATACAAAACACCTGCTATTGCTCAATACATATTTAAAAATGGCATTACTCCTGCACTGCCTTATACTCGTCCTCGTACTAAAGAAGGTTTTATGAAAAAGCATGAATATGTTTATGATGAATACTATGATTGTTATATCTGTCCGCAAGGACAAATATTGAAATACACAACGACGACGAAAGATGGGAAGCGCCAATACTTCTCTAATCCGCATGAGTGTAAAAATTGCCCTTTGCTTTCACAATGCACACAAAGTAAAGAACATAAAAAACTGATTGAACGTCACGTGTGGGAGCAATATTTAGAAGAAGCGGATCATCTTCGCCATACACAAGAAAATAAAAGCATTTACGCAAGGCGCAAGGAAACAATTGAACGTGTCTTTGCAGATGCAAAGGAAAAGCATGGTATGCGTTGGACAACCCTAAGGGGCTTGAAAAAATTGTCAATGCAAGCGATGCTTACTTTTGCTGCCATGAATCTAAAGAAGATGGCAACATGGACTTGGACTAGTCCAAAAATGGTATAAAAATTGACCCCGTAGGGGTCTAAAAACTGCACAATCCGTAAAATAAGTGCTTAAAAATGGAAAAAGGCATCCAAATGGGACCACTCGGAATGCCTTTTGTCTACAATCTG
>NZ_BCUZ01000226.1 GCF_001591485.1 Neobacillus fumarioli NBRC 102428
CTCAACTTTCGCAGCTTAATTTCGGCAAGTAGACCTTGATGTAGCTGGGCAAACCGGCAATCCATTGCTGAAGTTGTTTCTGAATGAATGTTGTGATTTTCTTGTTGGCTTTCTTGGCGATATCCTCGATCAATTCGATGAGTTGTTTTAAGGCAACCGCCCAATCTATTTGACTTACTTCATCGCATAGCAAATAAAACAGGCCTCCTAATGTGCGGTTGTCTGTACTCTGCCGATGTTGCCATGCCAGCAATATGTAACGGGAAAAGACAATTGTAGTGTGACTAAGCATCAGATCGTAAGATCGTCCTTGAAACTCTTTTTGCAGACGCAGCAAGGATTTTGTGCATTTGAAGAATACTTCAATATCCCAGCGAATTCCGTAGATCCGGATGATTTCTTCAACGGGGATTGAGAGGTCAGTACACAATATCGCAAGCCATTCCTTTTTCTTTGAACGATGACGTACGAAGACCATTGTAACCGGAATCCCCGGAGACAATTCGGTACGGATAGAACGCAAAATCCCTTTGTTCTTTCCCTGAACCGGAGTTGCTGCAAAGTAAAGTTCTTGCAGGGATAAACGGCGCCCGCCAACAAGATAACGCTTCTTGTCCGCTTTGACCATGCCAATCACATCTAAACCGCGGTCAAGCACTGCTTGGATCAGCGGAGCATGGGTGAACCAACTGTCCATGACCACATAAGAAGCTTGCACTCCGGCGGAAAGTGCACGATCAATCATAGCGGGAATGACTTCAGGCGCAGGCAACAAAGCTTCGATCCGACGCTTGTAACCGGACGTTCGCTTGTCGATCCCTTTCATGATGCCGTTCAATTGCGACTTGAGAGAAGCGAGCAAAGTAAAATCGACGGGAATAAACGTATGGCCGTCCGACCAACCGAGCGTGAGCATGCGAAATCCTTTGTAGTAACACCCCGTCGCATGGTCTTTAAATCTGGAAAGTAGTTCGACCGCCTTGCTGCGATTTCGCTCATACATGGAGTCGTCAATCACAAATACGGAAACGCGATCTTCTCCTGTAAGTGGCTGAATTTTACTGATCGTAAAAGAACTGAGCAAGGATAAGAACCGACGCCATGCATAGCCACTATGATTAAGGAATCGATAGACCGCATCCTTGCCAGGGAAGGATGCACTTTTCTCGCTTTCCAGCAAGCGAAACCAATTCTTGTGATGAAACAGAAGCACAAAGACAAGCTGGAATAAGAACGAACAGGTATAGCCGAATTTCTTCTTGAAGCCTGCTGTTCTCAAGTGTTGAAGCACTTTTAGTTCTTTAAAAGCCTGTTTGATTTCATTTGGAAGTTGATTCTCTTGTTCGTTTTGGTCTATCATGTAGAGGACACCTCTTCTGCGTGGTAGTGATTGTTCGTCGCTTTCACTTTACCAAACGAAGCGGTGTTTTTCTATTTTTGCAACTTCCGTATTGAATTCACCGTTAATCCAGTCACATCAAGCAATTAAGCCGATTTTCGCTCTGCGAAAGTTG
>NZ_BCUZ01000227.1 GCF_001591485.1 Neobacillus fumarioli NBRC 102428
AACTAGCCTTATATGAAGTTCGTGTTCCTCAGACCGGAAGTTTGCCGTCCGCTTCCTTCAGATTCCGCGTCACCGCGGACACCCTTGCGTTAAGCTAACTGCTACTTCTGCCTTCGCAGTTCGGGACTTTCACCTTAGAGATTACACCCATGCCGGGCGCACAAAGAAGCGTACCTTCCGGTCCGCAACACAAATAGCCGTAAATTCTGATTTTTTCAATCGAATTACGGCTTATTTCATTTATTTGCTGCATTCTGCCTGAATCATTTTTGACCAAGGCATGTATTGATCTAGTATTTCAGGGTTTTGATGAAAGCCGAGATTCGGTAGATCCGTCAAAAGTTTCTTTATGTATTCGTAGAAATCAATGCCGTTACTTTGGGCGGTTTCTGCAAACAAATGGCGTTCGCTTTTGCACCGGCTTCACTAACACTGAAAAGCCAATTTTTTCTGCCTATAACGTTGGGGCGAATGGCATTTTAGGCAGGATTATTATCAATTTCGATACGTCCATCGTTCAGAAATGCTCTGAGTTCATTTGCCCTGTTTAATGTGTATTCAGCTGCTTTCGCAAGCGCATTTTTCCCGTAAAATGGTGACATTTCAACCCATTCAAGAAATTTATCTACAATTGGCTTCGAGTATTTTTGGCGTTTTTTTCTACGCTTACTTGGAGACAAATGTTTAAATTTCATTTCAAGTAGATATAAATTGTCACAATAGCTTACACCGATTCGTCCATTTTTGCTGTCCGCTTTCAGCCAATAACGACGAACATGCGCCCAACAATTTGCGAAGGTAACACCTTCCAACTTATCGTAAGCAGAATAACCATCCCAAATAATTGTTCCAGAAAAGCCTTCAATGAAACTCTCAAGGACAGATCGAGCCCGTGATAATGCACTATGAAAGAGAGTCATTGGCGGTCCTTGGCATGGAACACTTCGACACACCCAATTATATGCATTGGTTTGACCAGATTTCCCATCGGATCGATTGAGAATTTGTCCATACGTTTCATCAACATGCAATAGCGATTTAGCCATCATCAAAACTTTCATTCTTTCGTAAATAGGCAATAACCAATCATGTGAGGCACGAATGACCCAATTCGAAAGATTTTTGTCATTTGTATTCAGACCATAACGATCCCATTCCTTTACCTGACGGTAAAGGGGTAAGTTTTGTGCAAATTTATCATAGATCACAAGTGTTGCATAAAAATTATTGGAATTTTCAGTATAATAAACTTTCCAATTTAAAGCCAAAAAGTTAAATACCTAAATAAAGGTGGCTTTGTCCATTTGGAAATTTATTTACAAGAATTATACCTTAAGACCTGTGGACGACGACAAACTTGATCATTAAGGAATGGCTTTTCCTTCAATCTTTCGAAGCCAAATATGCGCTGGTTTCCATAGTGCAGCCCTTGAATAACGGCTAATTTGTAGGACTTTTCGCTTACTTTGTGATTCAATTTGCGCTAGAACATGC
>NZ_BCUZ01000228.1 GCF_001591485.1 Neobacillus fumarioli NBRC 102428
CAGCCCCTTTATTTCGAGTCAGCTGTTATGGCAGATTCTTTCGGGCGTTTTCCATGTTGTAAATCCGCTAGGGTTAAGCCAAAATCCATTTGCAGGTGAGGGTAATCTTTAAAACGAGGCCAATCGCCGCCCCATTTAAATCCTAATTTTTTTGCAATAGCCACTACTTCGTCCCAATCGGGTATTCCATTCTTATTCCCGTCGTAATGCATATCCCAAATGATTTTTCCAGAAGGGGTCTTTAACGCAAAATCCACCGCAAGCCCATAATTATGATACGACTGGCCTCCTTTTGCATTCGTGACGATCTTTCCGCTGACCGTCCGCCCCTGTTGATACAGCCGGTCTTGCTCTGCTGCACTGCGAAAACCATCCGTAATCACAACTGTAATTCCTTTTTTAGCAGCTTGCTGGATTAATTGCTGGGTTCGTTCCTTAACGATTGGATTGAGCCCGGTTGGCATGGGTGCTGGCTTTTGTTTATTCGATTGCACATAGAAAATTACCGCAACAATAAGGGAAATAATAAAAGCCAAACTAGCCATTCGCTTTTTCAAAGCCAAAATCCTTTCCATTTATAGACTCCTTGATTCATAGATTCAGATAGAGTCAAAAGAAATAGAGGCATGATCTGGTATGCCTCCATACTAATCAAATAATGCCCGCAATTCATCGGGAACTTCACGGCTTTTTCTCGTTTCAGCATCCATCGTGACACATGTGACAAGGGCGTCGGCAACTTTCTCGCCATGTTGATTGTAAATTTCCTGAAGCAGGACAAAACTGCTTCTGCCAACCCGCTCTGGCCGTGTTTTGATCGAGAGACGGTCATTTTGTTTACATTCTTTCCGATAATTGATATTGATGTTGACAGTGACGGTTTGAATTCCCATCTTCAGCAATGTTTCATAATAGAGACCCGCTTCTTCATACCAGCTTTCACGCCCCCATTCCAGATACTCCAAATACTTTGCATTATTGACATGGCCATTCACATCAATTTCGGTCGAGCGGACAACAATTTCCAATACATTCTCCATCACTTGTTCACCTTCTGTTGTTGTTTATTTTCATTATAGCAGGAAGTGTTTTGGATGTCTGATTTCGGAAGTGAGAGGTTGTTGCCGCTGGGCTTGGGCTGTGATATGGTATTTATGTGATTATTTTGAAAAGGATGTAAAAAATGGAAATTAGGCTTATGTTGCAAAGTATGCTTATTGGAATAATAATGATAGTTATTTTTATCTTATTTCAAAAAATGATCAAAATAAATATGCCTACTTGGCTTGGTGCGATTATCATTTTATGTCTAATTGTTCTATTTAATAGGATTAGTTTTCGAATATTTAAATAAAGACAAGCCTTTTGCTAAGGACGAAAAATTCAAAGTTGACGAATGAGCTTAGTCTTTTGTGAGTATGCCTTCAGCGTTTGAACTTTAAGCTGGACGTTTAGCGCCTGTAAACGTCTTTAGTCGTCTCATTTATGTC
>NZ_BCUZ01000229.1 GCF_001591485.1 Neobacillus fumarioli NBRC 102428
CAGGCTGACCAAGGCGCTTGCGCTTTTCTAATAGGCGATTAACCAATTGTCGAAATAATTTGTAAATTATTTTGTGAACTTGCATAGGATAAAGTAATCCAATATTTTATTCATTTTTTTCATTCGGGTTATTGTATGTATGGCGCGAAAAAAGTGTGCATCTAGAAGTGAAAATTTCTATAAGGAGGGGTTTTAATAATGACAGAACCAAACCATCAATTTGTGATTTCAAAAGAAGATTGGTCCCTCCACCGTAAAGGCCACGATGACCAGCAGCGACATCAGGAAAAAGTCCAGGAGGCAATCCGAAACAATTTACCAGACCTCATTACCGAAGAAAGTATTATTATGTCAAATGGTCGAGATGTGGTAAAAATTCCAATTCGTTCTTTAGACGAATACAAAATTCGCTATAATTATGACAAAAACAAACACGTGGGCCAAGGTGACGGTGACAGTCAAGTAGGAGATGTTGTGGCACGTGATGGCTCAAGCAGCCAAGCAGGACCGGGCAAGGGCCAGGGAGCTGGTGATCAGGCCGGAGAAGATTACTATGAGGCAGAAGTGTCATTAATGGAACTGGAAGAAGAATTATTTAAACAATTGGAATTGCCAAATTTAAAACGAAAAGAAGAACAAGAGCATTTGGTTGAGAACATTGAGTTTAATGATATCCGCAAAACAGGGCTAATAGGCAATATCGACAAGAAACGGACGATGATGGCTGCGTTTAAACGAAATGCCATGTCCGGTAAGCCGTCATTTCACCCGATTTACAAAGACGATTTGAAATTTAAAACATGGAATGAAGTGGTAAAGCCGGATTCAAAAGCTGTCGTGCTGGCGATGATGGATACAAGTGGAAGTATGGGGATTTGGGAAAAGTATATGGCACGCAGTTTCTTCTTCTGGATGACCAGATTTTTACGGACGAAATACGAAACAGTCGAAATCGAATTTATTGCCCACCATACCGAAGCAAAAGTAGTTTCTGAAGAAGACTTTTTCTCCAAAGGCGAAAGCGGGGGGACTATTTGTTCTTCGGCTTACCGGAAGGCATTAGAGATCATTGAGGACAAATACCACCCAAGGAAATATAATATTTATCCATTCCATTTTTCCGACGGAGACAATTTGACTTCTGACAATGCCCGCTGCGTGAAGCTGGTAGAGGAATTAATGAAAGTTTCCAACATGTTCGGTTATGGGGAAGTTAATCAATATAATCGCCATTCAACCTTAATGTCAGCTTATAAAAATATTAAAGATGAGCGTTTCCGCTATTATATCCTCAAACAAAAAGCTGATGTTTTCCACGCCATGAAAACCTTTTTCCAGAAAGAAGAATCAAAAATGTATGCGTAAAAAACTGGTTGCATAAACCAGTTTTTTTCTATAGCCGATCGGAAAGCTTTTCTATCAGGTATAAGTGCAACTACACCTCATGAACCTTCTATCGCTCGCCAGCCGGCGAGTTTTCTAATTGTTTA
>NZ_BCUZ01000230.1 GCF_001591485.1 Neobacillus fumarioli NBRC 102428
CATCTACCTTTAACAGAGCCTATTTTATAGAAATTTTACAAAGGAGTTTTGAACAATGACTGTAACAATGGATCAAATTGTTTCACATGCCAAACACAGAGGCTTTATTTTCCCTGGATCAGAAATATATGGCGGACTTGCAAACACATGGGATTATGGCCCATTAGGCGTAGAATTTAAAAATAATATTAAACAGGCATGGTGGAAAAAGTTTGTACAACAGTCCCCATACAATGTGGGCTTAGATGCTAGCATATTGATGAACCCAAGAACATGGGAAGCTTCCGGCCATATTGGGAACTTTAATGATCCGATGATTGACTGCAAGAATTGTAAAGCCCGTCACCGAGCTGACAAATTAATTGAACAGGCATTGGAAGAAAAAGGTGTCGAAATGGTCGTTGACGGTCTGCCATTTTCCAAAATGGAAGAACTGATTAAGGAAAACAACATTGCCTGCCCTGATTGCGGTAGCCATGATTTTACCGGCATCCGCCAGTTTAATTTAATGTTTAAAACATTCCAAGGGGTAACAGAAACTAGTGCCAATGAAATATATCTCCGACCTGAAACCGCGCAAGGGATATTTGTTAACTTTAAAAACGTGCAGCGGACAATGCGCAAGAAGCTTCCATTTGGAATTGCCCAAATTGGCAAAAGTTTCCGCAATGAGATTACCCCGGGAAACTTTACGTTCCGTACTAGAGAATTTGAACAAATGGAGCTTGAATTTTTCTGCAAGCCTGGTGAAGAGCTAAAATGGTTTGATTATTGGAAGCAATTTGCGGAAGAATGGCTGTTGTCGCTTGGACTAAGGAAAGAGAACTTAAGACTTCGCGATCATTCGGAAGAAGAACTGTCCCATTACAGCAACGCCACGACTGATTTTGAATATAAGTTTCCATTTGGTTGGGGCGAGCTTTGGGGTGTAGCTTCAAGAACAGATTATGATTTGAAACAGCATATGGAATATTCAGGTGAAGACTTCCATTACCTTGATCCGGAAACGAATGAAAAGTATATTCCATATTGTATTGAACCATCTCTTGGTGCCGACCGTGTTGCTTTGGCGTTTCTGATTGACGCCTATGATGAAGAACAACTTGAAGATGGTACCTCACGAACTGTTATGCATTTTCATCCTGCATTGGCACCGTTTAAAGCTGCTGTTCTGCCATTATCGAAAAAGCTTTCAGATGGTGCAAAAGAAGTATTTGAGATGTTATCTAAACACTTTAACATCGATTATGATGAAGCAGGTTCCATCGGCAAGCGATATCGCCGCCATGATGAGATCGGAACTCCTTTCTGTATTACTTATGACTTTGATTCAAAAGACGATCAAATGGTAACTGTCAGGGACAGAGATACAATGGAGCAAACACGCCTGCCAATCTCACAGCTGGTAAACTATATCCAAGATAAGATTTCTTTCTAAAGGAAATGGG
>NZ_BCUZ01000231.1 GCF_001591485.1 Neobacillus fumarioli NBRC 102428
GCGTTAAGGAAAGGGGATATAAAAATGACAATAGCCGTCATTTATGGAGGTACTCGTTCCAAATGGAAATACCGAGACATTGACAGAACATGTTCTACAAGGAATAGCTGCAGAAAAAATTTATTTAAATGATTATACGATCGAGCCGATTATAGACATGCGTCATTCAGAAGATGGATTTCAGGACAGAGGGGATGATTATAATTCTGTAATCGATCATATTCTTCCACATGACACTTTAATCTTTGCAACACCAATTTATTGGTACAGTATGTCAGGAATCATGAAAAACTTTATTGATCGCTGGTCTCAAACTTTAAGGGACCCGAAATATCCCGATTTCAAGACGAAAATGATGTCAAAAAAAGCATTTGTCATTGCTGTTGGAGGAGATGCCCCATATATGAAGGGGCTCCCTATGATTCAACAATTTAAGCATATTTTTGACTTTATGGGGATAAATTTTGCTGGATATATTCTTGGAGAAGGAAATAAACCCGGAGATATAATGAAAGATAAAGTTGCCCTTTTGGCTGCTGCCCAAATTCATAGTCAATTAAATAGTAACTAAAACATGGGATTGTGAATAAAATAAAAGGCGAATAGATATCAAGTTCTGTTCGCCTTATATACCAGATCGTATCCCAAATAGGCAAGCAATCACCGAAACCGTGATAAGATCTATAACGGACCTAATCACCTACAGAGTTCAATCGTTTTTTACAAAATTCCCTAGGAAATACGACCAAACAAATGTTTAATTACATTCCCTCTAATCCATTCAAAATTAAGAAATCTTGGTAAAAATCATTGCAATAATTGTCGAGCAGTGTTTTGGTGAAGCTTAATTGCTAACACTTGATAACAGCTCTCCCTAAAGCACAAAATCAATTTTTTTCCTATAAAACCCTCTTTATATCAGTTTAAAATCTACAATTTGCTATGTTGTTTGTAAAAAAGATATTACGAAATCCAAAATGTCTTCGTATCTTTTTAATTTTCATACGAGAAATTGTCCACTTTGTTTGAAAAATGGTGAAAAGAACTTTATGGGAGTAATAGGCTCTCGGTATACAATGGCTTCTCTGGAGAAACATGAGTGCTAAAAAAAACAAAGTTGCTTGAAAGGACACTAGTTATTGCACTAGTTAAGGATTGTATTTTACTTGATTTGATCTTAATAAAATGAATTCAGTTGAGAAAATCATATTGTCTACAAAAAAGTAAAATTTATTGTTGACTTTTTTTATTACTTTCTGTAATATAATAAATGTCGCTGATGACGCTGGTTAAAAAGTGTTCATACAGCGGAGTTAAGATGATATATTATTATTCTATCATCTAGATTGTTCTTTGAAAACTAAACAAACAAAAACGTCAACAATAATCATTCATTTCATTC
>NZ_BCUZ01000232.1 GCF_001591485.1 Neobacillus fumarioli NBRC 102428
ACGCTTACGTTTCTTCTGAAAAACAACATCATCTTGGATGCAAATGGTTTTGATTATAAGTACCGACTCTCCAATAAGTTCATCCTCAAAACTCAGGACAAATTCTATGATTATTCCCACTCGCAGTTCTTCCATTACGTTGTCGATACCTCGAAAACAGGGCTATCAAGATATATAAATTTTAACCGACAGGTTCTAAATGAAATATCACTTGAAGGTTGTAAAGGGGTCTTGTTCATAACCGATAAGCAAAATAAAGAATCACTCGAACGAGAAATTGAATATCACTTCTCACAATATGGAAATAGCTTACGCGAGATTGAAAACAAACTCGGTTGCAGTATACAGGTCGATTACCATGGAAATTTGAAAGGTGTCAATAATTACAGAACCTTCGATATGGTAGTGGTTATAAAATCCCCCATTTTTGATTATCTCTCCTATATCCTTACAAATCTCTACTACAAATCAAAAGATAAAATTCCAGTTGGAAATATTTCAATTTTTGAGAATGAAGAGATTGAAAGAATTCGTAAGACAGCGATTGCTGGTGAATTGTACCAGGGACTGAAAAGAATCAACCGAGACAACAGCCAACCCGCTAAGTATTATGTCTTCTGCAACAATCAAGATGTCATTGAAATTGTTGTGGAACAATTCCCAGGGATAAAGTATATCCAACGAGAGCTTGCAATCGAGAAAAAACGAAATGCAGATGCCGAATCCGAACAAATAGAAAATCCAAAAGTAGCAGAAGTCAAAAAACTGCTATTGGAATATCGGCAATCAGGGTTGAAGAGCATCAAAAAACAAAAGCTTCGAGAAGCGGTTGGCATTCGGTATAAATCAAATTTCGCAAAGTTACTGCATTCGTTGGAAGGATTTTTGCACGATGCACGCATAGTTTCCAAAGGTCAGCATCTCATTTTTGTAACCGACAAATAAGAATGAGCATTTATCGTCAATCTATTTTGAACGCAAATTTACAGTAACTTTATATGGAGGGATGGGCATGAGAGCCTTCCTTGGCATATGACATCGCCCTTTTGCATGGAATCATGCCCATAAAGGCTCCATGAAAAACCACGGCCAATTTCCAATAAAGTGTTCAATCTTATTTAGCGATATTTGCTTAAAAGTTCCTATCGGTTAAGCAAGTAAGTGATTAACAAAGGGGGCTTCAAGGCACTCTTTTTCTATTGGGGAAAATGGTTACACAAAACTATATCCCTTACAGTTATAGGCACGTTCGTTCCCTTGAAACTCCCATTGCTTGGTTTACTGGATTTCAGGGTCTTGCTTTGGTGTTGATTGCAGTCTTCTGCATTGCCATGAACCTTTCGGAGCAGTTGGCTAAATTCTGCTTGAAATGTGGTAAAGTGCCTTTTGGAT
>NZ_BCUZ01000233.1 GCF_001591485.1 Neobacillus fumarioli NBRC 102428
GCGCAAAGAAAAAGTCCTTTATAATGGATAGGTCAGGTGGTAATCCGTCCAAATCCACTAATAAAGGACAACACTCATGGACAAGATTACACGAAAAACTTCATTTGGACAATGGTTTTCACCAATCAATTCGAAAGTTTTTGAAGAACAGGTGAAAACATTGGGATTAGATTCCTATACGAAAAAATTAACGACGGAATCGTTTCTAAAATTACTGCTTTTTGCGCAGCTACAAGAGGTAGAAAGCCTTCATGCGCTTGGTGATTGTCTTTTCGATGACCAACTTCAAAAGGAAATTAGCCTTGATTCTATTAGTATTTCTCAGCTTTCACGCCGTTTAAATGGGTTGAATCCTGATCTATTCCAAAGGCTTTTTCTTGATTTGGTGTCCCAAATTCATGTCAAAACACATTACACAAAACTTGTGATGCCATTAAAAATCATCGATTCAAGCACTTTGCCACTGAATTTGACGAATCATAAATGGGCAAAATTCCGCAAAACGAAGGCAGGAGTAAAACTGCATCTTCGGCTTGTATTTATGGAAAAAGGCATTTCTTACCCAGAAAAAGCCGTGATGACAACGGCAAAAGAACATGACCGTGGCCAGCTTGAAATCTTGGTAGATGACAAAGAATGCATGTATGTGTTCGACCGTGGTTACTTAGATTACGAACGTTTTGACCGCATGACCGATGATGGTTACTTTTTTCTTTCAAGACTACGTAAAAACGCTGTTATACGGGAAGTTTACAACTTTAAACTGCAGGAAAATTCTTCTGTTTTATCAGACCAAATGGTGTTGATTGGAACCACACAAAATCGTGCTGAAAATTACTTTCGACTGATAAAAGTTCTGGATTCAAAAGGCAATGAACTCCATTTAATCACCAATCGTTTCGATTTGGAAGCTGATGAAATTTCAGAGATGTACAAATCACGCTGGGCCATTGAGTTATTTTTCAAATGGATCAAACAACACCTCAGTATAAAAAAGTTTTACGGTCAAAGCGAATGGGCGATTCAGAATCAAGTCTTCATTGCACTCATTGTTTTTTGCCTGCATGTACTCGCGCAAATTGAAACAAAAAGCCAGAGAAAAATCCTACAAATCAGTCGATATTTAAGGGCTTCTTTGTGGAAACCAGCGCATATCTGGCTTCGAAGGATTGAAGGAAAAACTACTCCTTAATCAGAAATTGTCGTTGTCGCACAGGTCTATCAGGTTTAATTGTAAATAAACTTCCAAATGGACAAGGCCACCTTCAATTAGGTATTTAACTTTTTGGCTCCTAAAAGGAAAAATAATTTAACTGAAGATTCCGACACCATTTATGCAACACTAGTG
>NZ_BCUZ01000234.1 GCF_001591485.1 Neobacillus fumarioli NBRC 102428
TTGATGCTAGACTAAATAGTAGACACAGATTGTTATAATAAATATATCAACTATAACGGGGTGTGTCTGTATGGCAAGAGGAAGGCAATTCGAAGAGGCATTTAAAATTGAAACCGTAAAGTATATTAGTGAAAACAATAAGCCTATTGCTCAAGTAGCTAGGGAAGTTGGCGTGAACACAAATACTTTACATGGCTGGGTGAAGAAGTATGGTCAACAACCTGAAATTAAGGCTGTCCAAACATTTTCTTCAGAAGCAGCTGAATTAAGAGCCCTTCAGAAAGAAATTCGTGATCTCAAGGAGGAGAATGAAATCTTAAAAAAGGCGATGCACTACTTCGCGAAAAGCCCTCGGTAAAATATGAGTTCATCCAAGAACACTGCTCCCAATACCGAGTGGAGAAGATGTGCAAAGTCCTGGGGGTTTCCAAAAGCGGTTACTTCAAATGGTTAAAGCAACCGAAAAGTGAAAGGCAGAAACAGCATGAGAAATTGTCACAAGAGATCTTAAAGACCCACCTGGAATTCAAGCAGCGTTATGGCAGTATTAAAATCGCCAAAACCCTTAATAAACGGGGCGTAAAGGTAAGTGAGCGTACGGTTTCTCGTATTATGACGAAGAACCAATGGAAGTCTTGTACCGTCAAGAAATACAAGGCTACGACCAATTCCAAGCATCAACATCCGGTGAGTGAAAACGTCTTAGATAGACAATTTAAAGCAAGTAAGCCAAACCAGTTATGGGTAACGGATATCACTTATATTCCGACCAATGAGGGATGGTTGTATTTGGCGACCGTAATGGACTTATATTCTCGTAAAATAGTAGGTTGGGCAATGGGCAAAACCATGACAAAGGAATTGGTAATCTCCGCATTAAAAATGGCTTACAAGCGTCAACGGCCAGAGAAAGGTGTTATTCATCACTCAGACCGAGGTGTTCAATATGCCTCAAATGAGTATCAGAAACTATTAAAACAGTACAAAATGATAGGCAGCATGAGCCGCAAAGGGAACTGTTACGACAATGCTTGTATCGAGTCCTTTCACGGTATTCTTAAGCGTGAACTTGTTTATCAAACGAAGTACAGGACGCGAGAGGAAGCTAAAAAATCGTTGTTTGAGTACATCGAGTTCTTCTACAATTCTAAGCGGATCCATTCGACATTGGGATACTTTACACCAAACGAATTTGAACGAATGTTTGGTTATTCTGCTTCTTGATTTTACCTTGATAAAAAAGTTTGAATCGCCCTTTATTTAAACTTTTTTATCAAGGGCACCAAGCGCAAGCGCGGTAGAAAAATCTGTGTCTACTATCTTGACATAGTATCA
>NZ_BCUZ01000235.1 GCF_001591485.1 Neobacillus fumarioli NBRC 102428
CAGCCCCAATACAAGGATACACGTCAATGAGTTTTTACGCATGATGACGATTTAATCAAGTAAAGGACTTATTTTAAACTGACACCAGTGCTCCTACACCAGATATCGGTCTAATCGAAGTTTAAATTTACCTTATTGGTTCGCACATAAAGGTGGACAGATGTACTGGTTCACCGTTGACTAAAAGCAACATTCTATCATCGTATGGAGGGCGCAATAAGTGAGGTCTAGAAAGCCCATATCGTTTAACTTTAGCTATTATGCAGAAGGCAAATATCGAGAAAATCAAAATCACAAGTTCCAATGGCTTCGACCATTTGATGTACTTGGTAAGAGTTTAGATTCGATTCCGAGGAAAACTTTTTATATAATAAGAAAATAAACCGTTAAGAAAGGATTTTCACATGAACATTCAAATTACAAATGAAGCAGCTACATGGTATAAAGAAGAACTTGGCTTAAAAAGCGGGGACTATGTTCGTTTTTTCGTTCGCTATGGCGGCTGCAGTACGGTCCAGAGTGGTTTTTCCCTCGGAGTTTCCAAGGAAGATCCTATCGATTTAAGTGTTAAAACAGAATCGGATGGAATTACTTTTTATATTGAAGAAAAAGATGTATGGTACTTTGATGGTCATGATCTTGTAATCGAATTGCTACCAGAATCCAAAGAACCGATTTTCCATTATCAAAAACAAAAATAAATGAAACGGCAGGCTATAAGCTGGTGCTAGAATTCAGATATCCTTATCAAAATTATCCGCACTCAATTAAATTATAATTTCCTTAACAATAAAAAAAGCACACTCAAACGAGTGGGCTTTTTTTCGTTATTAATATTTACGCGCCTTAGAGGATTCGAACCTCTGACCATACGCTTAGAAGGCGCATGCTCTATCCAGCTGAGCTAAAGGCGCATTATTTTATTGGTGACAAAAGGAAGATTTGAAACCTTATGCCGATTACCTGGCCTACCCCCCTTAGCAAAGGTACCCCTTTAGCCACTTATATACTTCTCACTAAAATAAAATGACTCCGCAGGTAGGATTCGAACCTACGACCGATCGGTTAACAGCCGATTGCTCTACCACTGAGCTACTGCGGAATAATAAAGAGTTTATTTATAAGGATGGGCCTAAATGGACTTGAACCATCGACCTCACGCTTATCAGGCGTGCGCTCTAACCAGCTGAGCTATAGGCCCATTAAAGGCAAAATGGAGCGGGTGATGGGAATCGAACCCACAACAACAGCTTGGAAGGCTGTGGTTTTACCACTAAACTACACCCGCAAATAAAAACTTTATTTCACTTATACCGTTGGTCGGGAGCAAACTG
>NZ_BCUZ01000236.1 GCF_001591485.1 Neobacillus fumarioli NBRC 102428
CGTATGAAGGATGTCATTTATGAAACCTTCTTCGGAATTGTGGATCTTTTATGCCAGGAGGGGTTAGTAAAGCTTGAAGATTATTATTTTGATGGAACGAAAATGGAAGCTAACGCTAATCGATATACTTTTGTTTGGAGGAAGGCGACAGAAAAGTTCGATACAAAGCTGGATGAGAAATACAAACAGATCGTCTTATCAATTGAGGAAGTAATGAAAGAAGATGAGCAAGCTGAAAAAGAAATGGATTTTCAAGAAAAATTGGAGGCAGCTCCTGTTACCTCCGAGAAAATCCAAGAGACCATCAAAAAGGTAGAGAAAAAATTAGAACAGGAACCTACAAATCGAACCCTGAAAAAAGCAAAACGACAATTAGAAAAGGACCTTTTGCCCAGAAAGCAAAAATATGAAGAACAAAAATCAACATTTGGCGACCGAAACAGCTATTCAAAAACGGATAAAGATGCCACTTTCATGCGCATGAAAGAAGACCACATGAAGAACGGTCAATTAAAGGCTGGTTACAATGTACAAATCGGAACGGAAGGACAATTTATCACAGGGTTCAGTCTACATCAACGTGCCGGAGATCCCGGCTGCCTAATTCCTCACTTTGAATTAATGAAAAAGTATGATCGGCCAAAACCAAAAACACTCATTGCCGACTCTGGTTATGGTAGCGAAGAAAACTATGATTATTGTGAAAAGGAAGAAATCGAAGCGCTGGTTAAATACAACACATTCAATAAGGAACAAACAAAAGCTTGGAAAAATCAAATCGGTAAATTGGAGAACATGACTTATGACGAGGAATTAGACGAATGGATCTGTGCAAATAATAAACGACTTACCTTTAGTTACGAAAGAAAACGGAAATCAGAAAATGGGTATGAATCGATGAAACGAACTTACATGTGCACAGAGTGCCATGGATGCCCTTTTCAATCTTCTTGTGCAAAAGGAAAGAACACAAAAAGCATCAGTGTTTCCATGAAGAATCAGAAGCAGCGCCAAGAAGTCCGTGAAAGATTAACCTCGGAGGAAGCGAAAAAGAAGTATAGACAACGGAAAATAGAAGCGGAGCCAGTATTTGCTCAAATTAAGCACAACAGCCACTTCCAACGATTTACATTAAGAGGCCTTTCCAAAACAACGGTGGAATGGGGTCTTATTTGTGTTGCCCACAATTTGAAAAAGTGGGCAACATACACTGAAAAACAACAAAAAGTGAGGGAATAAAACAGGGGAATGATCTTCTGTGCACGAATTACAACCAATAATATCCAATAAATCATTCTAAAGAAAAAGGCTGAGCCCT
>NZ_BCUZ01000237.1 GCF_001591485.1 Neobacillus fumarioli NBRC 102428
ACACTACCTCCACGAGATTACCAACAACAGTAAAGGAAGCAATCCAAAAAGACACAAAGCGATATCTCCAATTTGATCCCCAAGTTTTAATACATCATTGATATTCTTTGGAAACATTGTAATTAAGAAAATAATCGGCAATACCCCATATATAAATGGCCGGATGTTTGTTTTGAAGGTTTGGGCGAGCCCTAAGGCAGCCATAAAATGCGTAATATTAAAGGTAGTAAATATCTGCATGATCCATATAACAAGCAGCAAAGACTCGAACCGTTCGAAAAGGATGCCGGGTTCTTCATAGCTTCGTACGAGAGTGATCGTCGGCCATGTAATCGTGACCACCCCATCAATGGATAAAGCTCCAATGACCATTACAACCGTAATCAAGTAAAAAAGTAAAGGGACGGTAACGCCTACTATCGCAGCTTTTACTGCTTTGTCCGGATGCTTCATAAATGCAGGAAGGATTAGCATGATTTCAAGGCCTAGGTAAGCAAGAGACGTTGTTTTGATTCCTTTTAGCACAGGCATGATTCCCATTCCTAATACGGGCCGTAGGTTATCGATTTCGAATATTTTAAAGCTCATAGACGTAATCAGAATAAAAACAACGACTGGCGCTGCTTTTCTTTTATTGTGCCGAGAATGAAACTTATAGGTGATCCATCGATCAATAATGCAGTCTTTCCTTTTAATACGCCGGTTATCAATTCATTTAGAGTAGATACTTCTTTCAATTCACTGATGGTTAGAACATGGGTTATCATGAATTCCTTTAAGGTAGAATTCCCCATAGAATGATGTCCCGGGCTGTATCCTGCCGGAAAATTCAGCATCAATGATTTTAAAATATAGCTGTCGATCAGCTCCTTATCCGACAGTCCGCTAATGAAAATAATGGCTGCCCGGATTTCCGTGTATCCTAATTTAAACTCTCGGATATTCACGTCGGAATTATGCCCGATTTCCCGCCTTACAAGTTCCAGATCCGTGGTCAGAATACCAGTAAAATCTGTCTCCTGAACAGGAGCTGTTTCCTGTTTCTTTTCCATTTTTATCGAATACTTTCGCAGCCTATTTTTTGAATTGAACCTTTTCATTTTTATTCACACTTCCATTAGGCACACTTATTCGGAAATCCCTAAATATATCCATACTATATAATTCCTTTCCAATGAGGAATGTATGTATAGAAATGGCCTATTTTTTGGTTCGGCATTGCTTTATCGTTCTTTTTATTATACCAGGTACTAATAGTAGGTGATATAATAAAAAAGAAAAATATAAATGAGGTC
>NZ_BCUZ01000238.1 GCF_001591485.1 Neobacillus fumarioli NBRC 102428
TACAGTAGTATGTTATTGTTCCACTGCAAATACAATCTGATTTTGTCTTCGCGCTTCTTCGGTAATCCGGAGAACAATTCTGCTCCAGTTTTTCAATTCCTGATATGTCTCATCGTCCTTAGTTTCAATAATTCGAGCAATATTCTCGCATTCATAGACCATATCTTGCTCTTCCAGTTCTACGCCAATATCTTGCTTCTCTTTCGAGTGGCTGTCAATATACGTAATTTCCGAGATGGGGGCGGCATTTTCCAAGACAAAGGTTCCCTTTTCCCCATGAATTTCACAAGGGAGGCTGGAATGGGAGATCTTGGAACAAAGAATGGTAGAGACAAAATCCTCATATTCCAATACAAGTGTGCCGCCTCCGTCGACCCCGCTCCTTAAGATGACTGGGTGATAGCTTACCTTTTTCGGCTCTCCAAACAGCCCAACGGCCAAATAAAGCGGATAAACCCCTAAATCAACCAATGCTCCCCCTGAGAATTTGGCGGAAAAAATATTAGGCTCCTCCCCTTTTAAAAATAAATCATATCTAGAGGAGTATTGAATGTACGACAAAATAGTACTTCTCACCTTACCTGCCATTGATAGTTTTTCCTTTAAAATACGGAAGTTGGGAGTATGGATGTTCCGGATTGCTTCAAATAAATAAACCCCATTCTCTTCCGCTACCCGGTATGCTTCTTCCAATTCAGCAGAAGTAGAAAATATCGGCTTTTCACAAATGACATGCTTCTTATGTTTTAAAAACGTAATGGCCTGCTTAAAATGCAATGAATTTGGCGAAGCAATATAAACTGCTTGGATCTCACTGCTTTTAGCCATTTGTTCCAGGTCAGTATAACTATTTACAGCTTGATATGTATTGGCTAATTCCCTTGCTTTTGCCTCGGATCGGGAATAAACCCCGACCAATTTCATCTGCCCGCTCAATTTTGCTGCTTTTATAAATGATTCTGTAATCCATCCTGTTCCGACAGTTGCAAAGTTTATCACCATATTTCCCTCCATGACATTTCTAAGACTTGTTTCATTATAACTGTTTTAGGTTTTCCTTGCCAATTTAACACTTAGACAATGAAACAATAAAAGGGCGTCAGTAAACTTTTCCTTCAAATACTAATTTATTTTTCCTAATTAATTCCATTATGTTTTAATAATGATTTTATTCCTTCATTTTCTTCCAATATACAAACTGAAAAGTCCTCACATGTCAAATATACTTTTTCATCTTTTAAAAGTCTAAAATACCATAACAAGGGCTTTTCACCTATGAAAGATGGCTTCATATC
>NZ_BCUZ01000239.1 GCF_001591485.1 Neobacillus fumarioli NBRC 102428
CCCCTTGTTTAATAAAGTGAGGAAAAAGGATGATCGACAGACTCCATTTTTGCTATTCCTAGCCCGAAGTACCATACTCGTTGATCTTCAATTTCACGCTATATGTAATAGGTACCTTGCTGAATGTTTGATCCCAATCCTTTTTTACTTTTTCCCATACTTTAGGGTACTTGATTCTCAAGCGGTTTCCGAATCCTGCTACATCTGTTTTGTACTTATTTTGTATTATTCTTAATGTATGTTCAGCGAGTCGTTTTACTTCTTTTTCGGAATCGGTTTCTACTCGCTTGATAAATTCGTTCTTAAACGCTTTGTCAGAAAGAACCCAATGTTCGGGTAAACGTCCCTTTGCCTCCACTTTGACATCAAAAGAAATGTTACTTCCTTTCACATGAGGCTGAATATGACTTTTGATCGATAACACCTCGTAGGTGACCAGTTGATGTGTTTTTGTATCGAAGGTTTTCACAATTCCACCTTTCCCTTTTCCCGTGATCCATGTAAGTCCTTCAACTTCATCTTCATTTAAATAACCGAGCAGCTTTTTCGTTTTTCCATTGATGACGGCAACACCGGCAAATTTAATTTCTTTGTTCCCTGCAATGACATTTTGCAAAAGAAAACTGGAATTGGAATTCATTTTGCCTGTTAATTTCGCCAATGTGACTTGCGGTAAAATCCTTGTCGATTTGAATTGATTTTCCGAAATACCAGTTAGAAGGAAGGCTGGGAATTCAGATGTTTCCTTCAATTCAAGCGTATCACTTGCCCGACCTTTACTTGCAAACACGAGAACACTTTCGCGTATTTCGTAATCGCGGAATAATAAATCGAGTACTTGTTGCAAGTTCATCTTACGGAGCAATTCTTCGCCGATGACGACTACTTTCATATGTTGGACAAACATGGGTCGAGATGTTCGGAGTGATAATTCCTGAACTGTCTGAATTAGGGAATCTCCTGTTGAAGAAACGTTGACATAAGATTTTGGCTGTGTGGATCCTTCTTTTGCTCCTTTACTGGTTGCTTGGGTGATCACCACTTGATGGGTGATCGTTACGAGATTTCTTTTTGAATATCCAACCCCTTTTTCATTCAATATTTTCTCTGTTTTCGATTCCTTCCCTTTATCCAGCGCAAGTCCGATGACCAAACTCCTCTTTTCGATTTCTCTGCTACTGCTTGAGCATCCTGCAAGACTTAAAAGTAAAAATAAGGAGAGTGAGAGTAAAATAACGGGGGTTTTACGGCTTTTGCCCATTTTTCCCCTCCTTTATCCACGAGC
>NZ_BCUZ01000240.1 GCF_001591485.1 Neobacillus fumarioli NBRC 102428
TTCATGGACACATCTAAGTTAAATTTTCAATTAGCTGACCATAATGAAAATGAAAGGATGTGTCCTTATGGGTAACCAAAGTACTGGTAAAAAGTTTAATGATGATTTCAAAAAAATGGTCGTTGATCTTTATAATACGGGAAGCTCTGTGAAAGATTTAAGCAGCGAATATGGCGTATCAGATGTAACAATCTACAAGTGGATTAAAAAATATTCTCCTATCAGTTTGGAAGACGGAACATCTGTTACTCCAGATCATTTTGCTAAATTGCAAAAGCAGATTCGCCGTCTTCAGGAGGAAAATGAAATCTTAAAAAAGGCTATGGCCATATTCGCGAGAAAGTAAGTCAAACTATGCTTCTTTCTGTTATAAAACAATACAAAGACCAGTATGCCATTCAAACACTTTGTGAAGTATTAGAGATTCCAAGAAGTACGTACTATCAATCTTTTCAACGCGTTGAGTCTAACCGTGACCAAGAAAACAAGGAACTTACTGAAAAAGTCATTGAAATCCATACAGAAAGCAAACAACGCTATGGGGCTCCCAAAATCCATCATAGCCTTCAAAAAGAGGGCTATAGGTTGAGCCTAAAAAGAGTTCAACGCCTAATGAAAAAAGCTGGAATCCGGTCTATTGTATCGAAAAAATACTGTCCATATCCGAGTAAACAAAAGGTAGAGGAACGGGAAAATCTATTAGAACAAGATTTTACAACCAACTCTATCAATGAAAAATGGGTGGCCGATATTACTTATATCCACACGCTTAGAGACGGTTGGTGCTATTTAGCTTCTGTATTGGATTTACATTCTAAAAAAGTGGTAGGTTATTCCTTTTCTCGAACAATGACGACCGATGTAGTAATGAAAGCGTTAGAAAATGCGTATGAAACTCAAGCTCCAGAAGAAGGACTTATTCTTCATACCGATTTGGGTTCTCAATATACAAGCGAAGAGTTTATGACATACGTTCAATCCAAAGGCATGAAGCAGTCATTCAGTCGCAAAGGTTGCCCATATGACAATGCCTGTATCGAATCCTTTCATGCTATTTTGAAGAAAGAAGAAATCCACAACGTCAGATACGTAGATTATCAATCGGCCAAATTAGCTTTATTTCAATATATTGAAGGATGGTATAATCGGAAAAGGATTCATAGTAGTATTGGCTATAAAACACCACAAGAGGTAGAAGACTACATCCGGCATACCGCCTAAACCGCTATGTTGAGATTGTGCACACGCTTTACATGGAGTGGCGGGCATGATCGCCTTGTTT
>NZ_BCUZ01000241.1 GCF_001591485.1 Neobacillus fumarioli NBRC 102428
TAAAACCAAGAAACTTTCTTTTCCAAGGTCTGTCTACGGATGACTTTTCTCGATTCACCTTTAGTTTTAGAGTAGATTCAATGAAAGTAGTCATAGAAACCATTACTCGTTCTCCGGCTCTTTTTGATTTTACGTAGATATTACAATCATCTGCGTATCGGACGAACTTGTGCCCTCTCTTTTCTAACTCTTTGTCTAGTTCATCTAAAACGATATTGGAGAGTAAAGGACTTAATGGTCCGCCTTGGGGTGTACCCTCTTCGGATTTTGTCATCAATCCATTAATCATAATGCCGGACTGTAGGTACTTCCGAATTAGTGATAGGAGTGTTCGGTCTTGAATCCTTTTGGATAGAGTCCGCATTAATCGATCATGATTGACCTTATCAAAGAATTTCTCCAAGTCCATGTCGACTACCCATCGGTATCCCTCTTCGATATATTTCTTTGCTTGTCTAACACCATCATGACCCCGTTTGTTTGGTCGAAAGCCATAGCTCTGTGCTGAAAAGGTTGGGTCGAAGATAGGGGTTAAAATCTGAGTAATCGCCTGTTGAATGAAACGGTCTGTCACGGTTGGAATGCCTAATAACCTTACTCCACCGTTCGGTTTTGGGATTTCAACCCGTCGGACAGGAGAAGGTTGATAAGTACCTTCCATTAAGGATGTTTTAAGTGTATCCCATGTTTCGAGAATATGTCTTCGTAGGTCTTTTACGGACATATTGTCTACTCCATGACTTCCTTTGTTTCTTTCTACTCGCTTTAATGCCAATAGAAGATTTTCCCGTGACAACATTCGTTCCATTAACATTGAGATTTTATCCTTTCTACGTGAACAATACATTCTCATTAAGTGGATTCTTTACTAAGCCCTCCCGAAGTCCCCCATGGAATTCACCATTTCTTCCTTTCAGGTAGGTTCCGTAGGAATTTTCTGCTTTCATACATAAAGAATCGTTTGCCGAGTGTTTGTTCTCCTATAATGGTTCAGTCCTTCCTTGATTCTCTCGAGCGAATCAAGTACTACGACTTCGGCTGACTTCTGATTGTTCAGCTATCCATTACTAGATAGGTTACCAAGTGTACTTGGCGTATCAACCAGACCTCCCCGGGTAAGAGTGCAATCTTGCCTTCCATCTATCTGCTTCATTTACTCTGCATCACCTTCGGCAGAAAGGACTTTGTTTTGTTTGGCAAACTCATCCAATGATACCTAGCCTTGTATGAAGTTCGTGTTCCTCAGACCGGAAGTTTGCCGCCCGCTTCCTTCAGATTCCGC
>NZ_BCUZ01000242.1 GCF_001591485.1 Neobacillus fumarioli NBRC 102428
CACATGGTGAAACGACCGAGAATTGTGCTTCATAACTAGGATGAAGGACACTTCTCATGATGAAACAACTAGGGGTTGTATTTCATATCCCGGATAAAAAATATCAAAAAAAATAGTATCCACCCTGTTTTTTAAGTTTAAATATCCTTCGATAAAAAAATCGAGTACACAAAAACGCTTGGAAAATTCCAAGCGTTATCAATTAAACTTATGTTATAGGAAGTGCCCGGCAAAGATGCCGATCGCCAGTAAAAATCCAAAGATAGTGTTTGTTTGTGCGGTTGCCTTCATCGCGGGCGCCATTTGAATTGGAAGGATGCCTTTGTTAAAGACTTTGATCGCTTGAATCGGCTTTGCTGCACTTAGAACAACAACAGCCGTCCAAATTGGAGCCACATGACTGATAATCAGACCCAGAACCCAAATGTAGGAAAAAGTAAACATAATTGCCAAAAGAATAGTAGCCTTTTTCTTTCCTAAAAGAACGGCAACCGTTTTACGGCCATTTTCTTTATCGCCATCAAGGTCTCGGATATTATTTGATAGATTAATGGCACTTACTAAAATAAAGATCGGAATCGAGAATAGAATACTAGTTGATGTAACTGTTCCGGTTTGAATAAAGAAGGAAATTAAAATAATAATCATTCCCATAAACAACCCGGACATTAGTTCACCGAATGGTGTATAGGAAATTGGGTACGGACCGCCGGTATACAGATAACCAACTGCCATACAAACAAGCCCGATCAGCGCCAAATACCAACTTGAGTTCATACAAATATAAACACCTAATAATAAAGCCATTCCGTAACAAAGTAACGCAAGGTTCATGACGGTTTTCGGCTTAATTCCATCCCGGACGATGGTGCCGCTGATTCCTACCGAATGTTCATTATCGAGGCCGCGTTTGAAATCATAGTATTCATTGAACATATTGGTAGCAGCCTGAATCAATAGGCATGCTGTTAACATCGCGATAAAAAGCCAAAAATGGAATATCCCCTTTTCAACAGCCAATGCTGTCCCAAGGATCACAGGAACAAATGCCGCAGTTAAAGTATGAGGACGGGTCAGCTGCCACCAAACTTGAAAGCCTTGATTAGATTCCAATACAGGCTTCGGCCCATCCTGTAAATTTGGCTTCATATTGTTCTCTCCCTTAACAATTTATATTCATCCTTTTTTAAAAGATAAGAAAGTATAAAATTGACTTCGAAAATTGTCCAGCGCAAGCGGCCTAGCCCCTCGTTATGTGCTCCTGTGCCTAAGCAGA
>NZ_BCUZ01000243.1 GCF_001591485.1 Neobacillus fumarioli NBRC 102428
GAGTTCATCAGAACAATAAAAACATCTTTCAGGCATACCAAATAATCCTCCATTTCTTTATGATAGTCTAGTCTTTTCAAGTAGGGGATTATTTATAACAAAAAAATCCAATTTTGTTGAAACAGCCCATGTTGGAGCCTATTTGCTGCTTGCCTCGGAACAGGCACGGGCTATAACAGGTGAAGTAATTTCAAGTGACGGAGGATTAGCCGTCCGCGGGCTTGGGGAAAGGAAGTATAGATTCTTGCAGAGAATAAAACACCCTTAAAAATTAAATGGGCTCTGATGTAATAAACATCAGAATCCGTTGTATACAACAATATTTAACTTGTTAGAACAATTGCCTCATTTGATAGCGATGTCTTTAATATCCATGGCCATTTTCCGTGCCCGGAATCCACATTGATATGGCCCATATTTGGCAGAATGAGTGCAGGCAAGCCAATGTTCACATAGTTTTTAGCATCCTCAAGTCTGCAATAGGGATCATTAGAAGAATGAACAAATAATGTTTCCTCAGCTGCAGTAGTTAGATGCTTCTTTTCCAAGGGAACAGGAAAAAATGATTTTGCCGCCTCAAGTACCCTTGTCGGTGACGGAGGTGCAACAAGGATTACCTGCTTAGCTATTCTTTGATTTTGGCTGGCCGTATAATGGAGCCACAGCAGACAGCCTAGGCTGTGAGTAATAATTGTTAAGGGCTGAGTTTTAGGTATTGTCTTTATTACCTCAGCTAATTCTTCAAGCCATACCTTTTTCTCGGGAGAATGGAAATTAGAGAAGGTTGGATAACGAACATGATAATTTCTTTTCATTAGCTCATTAGCTAACCATGTCTGCCAATGCTCATCTCCACTTCCTCCTAAGCCATGCAGGATGAGAAAACTATGTTTGGTCATTCTAATTCCCCCTATTCCTATTAAACAACTTGGTTTTATAAGATTATATCTTTTTCGATCGGATGCTGCAACTGCTTTTCATTTATTATTTGTGACCTAAAATGGAAATTTTGGAAGAACTAATACATAAAGAGAATGAAAGAAGGTCTATAGAAATAGAAAAAACCCTTTGCCCGACGCAAAGGGTTTACATACAAATGGAGACTATCGGGATCGAACCGACGACCTCTTGCATGCCATGCAAGCGCTCTCCCAGCTGAGCTAAGCCCCCAAAACTTAAGTACATTTTAGATTATAGCGGGGAATTCTTATTTTTGCAAGAGGAAATTTTAAAATGCGAAAAATTTTTTAAAAGATAAGAAACT
>NZ_BCUZ01000244.1 GCF_001591485.1 Neobacillus fumarioli NBRC 102428
AAAGATTACATAAAAGAAGGAGTGGTTCATGATGGTAGGTAATGATGTTATCAAAACATTAAATCAATTTTTAAAGGGACAATATATGGGTATCCATTCATATGAACACCATATTCAAAAATTAACAGACCCTAACGTAAAGAGGGAATTTCAAAGAATTCAACAAGAACATAAAAACCACGCCTTAAAAGTTGCAGAAAGGATTCAAAATCTGGGAGGAACACCGGTAGATGATGAAGGCTTGATTGGATCAGTCCAAGGATTTTTTAGTCAATTTATGATTCCTGAAACCTCGGTTGGAATTATGGAGAGTGCAATAAAGGGTGAGGGCTATTATGGGATTAGAGCGTCCGAGGAAATCGTAAGAGGAGATTTAGATCATGAAAGCCGGCAATTAATCGAAGGGATATTAGATAAAGATAGAGAGCATGTTCATTATTTACAACAGCTACTTCACAAGATGAATTGAAATTCGTAAAGAAAAAGCACCCAGTAGGTGCTTTTTCGCTGATGTCTTTATTAAGTGTCATTAGGAAACTAATAATCCATTGATTGAACTAAAGACTTGTTGGACTGCCTCTTCACCGGCTTTCGTCCATCTGCTTTTATCATAGATATAGTCGTCAGGATCCAATGGTGTTTGAAATTGATCAAGCCCAGTAGTGCCAGTTACAAATGAGTTTTCATTATGATCTAGCCCAATGTTGACAACATGCTTGATGACAAAAGGTTTTCCAAACTCAATCAATGTACTGGAATGATCTAAAGCTCCATCTAAAACATAAATAGGGACTCTTAGGTAAATAGACGCTCCTCCATCACGCCATAACAATGCATCGAATTTTCCTTGGTCATAATCAAAATTACTGCAAAAACTACATCCGTAAGAATGAAAAATATCCCGAACTGCCCCAAAATAAGCTCTTTTTCCTTCAATTTCAGTTTGTAATTGAATCATTATTACTTCACTCCTGTATAAAAGGTCAGTTACTATTCTTAACTATAAAATGAATAAAATACCTAGCTTTCAATGAGGAATTGGAAAATGTTTTTTTACTCATTTTATTATGATTCGAATAACTTCAGGGATGTAACAAAACCTATCCTAAATCCACTTTTCTTATCAACCGGTGGTTATTTAGGTATTTATATCATTTATCGACTGATAATAATAACCATAGATGAAGGATAGATGTGATTTTAATTACAATTAGAAGCTTTATAATGGACCC
>NZ_BCUZ01000245.1 GCF_001591485.1 Neobacillus fumarioli NBRC 102428
GTATGATTTTAAGGGGGGCTATCTATGGCTGATTTGACTCATTTTAATGAACAAGGAAGGGCGAAAATGGTCGACGTGAGTGATAAACCGGAAACGGCACGCACTGCTATTGCTCATTCCAGCATTACAGTGAATAAAGAAATATTTGATAAAATTTCTCATAACGAAATAAAAAAAGGGGATGTGTTAGCTGTTGCTCAGGTGGCAGCAGTCATGGCAGCGAAAAAAACTTGGGATCTCATTCCAATGTGCCATCCGATTCCGTTAACAGGAGTAAATATCAGTTTTGACTGGGAACAAACCGAGCAAGATCAATATCAATTAAATATTACTGCTTCTGTTAAAACAAAAGGAAACACAGGTGTTGAGATGGAAGCGCTAACAGCAGCGTCTGTTTGTGCCTTGACGGTCTATGATATGTGTAAAGCAATTGATAAAGGAATGATTATGGGTTCGACCTATTTAATAGAGAAAACCGGCGGAAAAAGCGGTGACTTTAGAAGAATTTAAGGGAGGGAAGAAGGATGTCTAACGAAATGATGAAAATCCCGCAGGCAACGGCCAAACGGCTGCCCTTATATTACCGTTTTTTGCAAAACCTATATGCTTCAGGAAAACAGCGGGTATCATCCGCCGAATTAAGTGAAGCAGTAAAAGTGGATTCTGCCACAATACGCCGGGATTTTTCCTACTTCGGTGCCTTGGGGAAGAAAGGCTATGGTTATAATGTTGGTTATTTACTAACATTTTTCCGCAGAACGCTAGACCAGGATGAATTAACGAAAGTAGCCTTAATAGGTGTGGGAAACCTGGGAACTGCTTTTCTAAATTACAATTTTTTGAAAAATAATAATACGAAAATTGAATGTGCATTTGATGTCGATCCGAAGAAAATAGGGACATCCATCGGAAATGTCCCGGTTTACTCTATGGATGATTTGGAAAGATATTTAGTTGAAGATGAAATTCCAGTGGCCATCTTAACCGTTCCTGCGCCTGTTGCACAAATGATTACCGACCGGTTGGTGAAAACCAATGTGAAAGGTATTTTGAATTTCACGCCGGCCAGGTTAAATGTCCCATCCTCCATTCGGGTCCATCACATTGATTTGGCTGTCGAACTACAATCGCTTGTCTATTTTTTAAAGCATTACCCAATGGATATTGAACCAGAAGAATAGAAAATCGGGG
>NZ_BCUZ01000246.1 GCF_001591485.1 Neobacillus fumarioli NBRC 102428
GTAAACGTCAAATAGTCCCCACCTATTAGAAGGCCGGGACTTGGAGTATTATTTAGTTAACTTGTTAAAGGCTATGCAAGTTAGTGGAAGAGTTGTTGACCAAGGTAGTAATGGGTCCAAGGCATTTTCATCTGTCAAATCCATAGTGGGAAGTTGCTCAAACAGATAGCTAAGATAGTAAAATGGATTTATTCCATTTGCTATCGCGGTCTCCACAATGCTATAAATAATGGCGCTTGCTCTCGCACCTTGCGGTGTATTTGCGAATAGCCAGTTTTTTCTTCCGATCACGACTGGCTTGATCGAGCGCTCACTTCGATTATTATCTATCTCCAAACGCCCATCCTCTAAAAAGGCCACTAATTTATCCCATTGGTTTAGACAGTAGGCGATGGCTTCACCCAATCCACTCTTAGGTAACACTTTCTGTTCTTGGATTTTTAGCCATGACAAAAAAGCATCAAGTGTTGGTTTGCTTTTTTCTAGACGTTTTTCATAGCGTTCTTTAGGTTCTAATTCTTTTAACTCTCGCTCAATAGCGAAAAGTTAATTACAGAATTGGAGACCTTCGGTCGCTGTTACAGGTTTTAGGCTATTGGCAGGCAAGGATTTCAGGATATCTGTAAATTTCCTGCGTGCGTGAGCCCAGCAGCCTACAAGGGTTACATTTTCTACTTTATGGTAGCCCTGATAACCATCGACCTGTAAATATCCTTTAAACCCTGACAGGAATTCTTTTGGATTTTCTCCTGCCCTCGTTTCTTGATAATCATAGAGAATGATTGGAGGACCTTCTATTCCTGTACGATACAGCCATAAATAGGATTGGGAAGCAGCTGCCCGTCCTGGTTCACGAAGTACCTGTAAGGTGGTTTCATCGGCATGTAAAATATCAAGCATCAGAAGAAGTTGATGCATCCGATCATATACGGGATACAGCCATTGATCTGCTCCTTGAATCATCCAATTGGCCATCGTTTGGCGTGACAAGGCAAGTCCCATTCTATAAAATTGCTTTTCCTGGCGATGGAGAGGTAAACCTTCGACATATTTTTGGGTCATGATATGTGCCATGATAGATGGGGAAGCCAAGCTGCCCGAAAGCACTGGTTTCCGCATTGGTGCCGTTTTAATCGGTGTTTGAATCTCTTCACGCTCGCAATGGCGGCAAGAGTACACATACC
>NZ_BCUZ01000247.1 GCF_001591485.1 Neobacillus fumarioli NBRC 102428
TTTCCGCTTTTCAACAAATCCACAGGAGCTGGGGTATACTTTCAATCCCCTAAATCGGGTCACATCTTTTGCTACCGGCTGTTCCAGGTGCAGTTGTGTATGACTGGTTCGTCTTTCAATCCCCTAAATCGGGTCACATCTTTTGCTACTTCATCCACTATCACAAAACGTCTTTTCTTAATGTCTTTCAATCCCCTAAATCGGGTCACATCTTTTGCTACTAAAGCTGAACCTACTGAAGATGCTGCTCCACTGACTTTCAATCCCCTAAATCGGGTCACATCTTTTGCTACGAACGAACCGGTCGACAAATCGCAATGTATATTCCACTTTCAATCCCCTAAATCGGGTCACATCTTTTGCTACAATAAAAGAAAAAGATCAATAAGACAAATTAAATATACTTTCAATCCCCTAAATCGGGTCACATCTTTTGCTACCCTATCATATTCCCTGAATACATGAACGTGTTTTTATACTTTCAATCCCCTAAATCGGGTCACATCTTTTGCTACAAAATGGTCATTTACCGAATAGCCTCAAAGTTATCCTTTCAATCCCCTAAATCGGGTCACATCTTTTGCTACTATGTGGATATCAAACAAGAAGTACTGGATAACGGTACTTTCAATCCCCTAAATCGGGTCACATCTTTTGCTACTTTATCAGGTTTACAGGAGGTGGATTAGATGCCGACTTTCAATCCCCTAAATCGGGTCACATCTTTTGCTACAGCAAATATAATTATTAGAAAATCCTTTATACTACTAGCTTTATTGTTGATGGTCGTTGAAAATTGTAACATTTTTTTCGAAGATGTTGATTTTGTAAAAATATATAGGGCGCCTTCGAAAAATTTCAACTGTAGTAAATGGTTGATATCGGCAAAGTTCATTAGACTCGTGTGAATGCCCCCTCCTTAACACCCTATCAGAATGTTTGAAGAAGGGGATTCTTGGTTCATCAACAGTTATACTGTTCGGACAAAACCTTGCACTACATTAAATCTTTTCACTTTACTTTTAGTTTATCTCCAATAATTAAAATATTGCAAGCATTTTCAATCTGGATAGGCTACACTTAACTGGACAGAAAAATTAAGGTGCAAGTAGACTAAAAGCTAAATTTGGGAATAATGCTTAACAAGCATAAGTAA
>NZ_BCUZ01000248.1 GCF_001591485.1 Neobacillus fumarioli NBRC 102428
AGACAAAAAACAATAAGTGCGATAAATACCTGATTTACAATCGCCCATTCACTTTGACCGTAGAATTTTTTAATACTGAGATGTTGTTTGATCCATTTAAAGAACAATTCTATGGCCCAGCGTGATTTGTACATTTCTGAGATTTCTTCAGCACTCAAATCAAAACGATTTGTGATTAAATGAAGTTCATTCCTTTTGAATCCAAGACTTTTATCAAGCGAAAGTAATTTTCAGCGCGGTTTTGTGTGGTACCGATTAAGACCATTTGGTCTGATAAAACAGACGAATTTTTGGGCAGTTTAAAGTTGTAAACCTCACGAATAACAGCGTTTTTCCGCAGCCTTGAGAGAAAAAAGTACCCATCATCAGTCATTCGGTCAAAACGTTCGTAATCTATGTAACCACAAACACGTACATGCATTCTTTATCTTCGACCATGATTTCAAGCTGGCCACGGTCATGTTCTTTGGCTGTTGTAATAATGGCTTTCTCAGGATAGGAAGTTCCTTTTTCCATAAACACAAGACGCAGATGCAACTTTACTCCTGCTTTTGTTTTACGGAATTCAGCCCATTTATGATTCGTCAAATTGAGTGGCAATGTACTTGAATCGATGATTTTTAATGGCATCACAAGTTTCGTGTAATGCGTTTTGACGTGAATTTGAGACACCAAATCAAGAAAAAGTCGCTGAAACAAATCTGGATTCAATCCATTTAAACGGCGTGACAGCTGAGAAATGCTAATAGACTCAAGGTCGATAGATTTGTGAAGCTGGTCATCGAAAAGAAAGTCACTTAGTGCATGAAGACTTTCGACTTCCTGCAGTTGTGCAAAAAGCAGTAATTTCAGAAACGACTCCGTCGTTAACTTTTTCGTATAGAAATCTAATTTCAATGTTTTCACTTGTTCCTCAAATAATTGAGAATTAATTGGTGAAAACCATTGTCCAAATGAATTTTTTCGTGTAATCTCGTCCATGTGAGATGTCCTTTATTAGTGGATTTGGACGGTTACCACCTGACTTATCTATTATAAAGGACTTTTTCTTTGCAATAAATAATAAAATTGAATATTCGGAATGTTTTTTAATAGTTAGTTTTAA
>NZ_BCUZ01000249.1 GCF_001591485.1 Neobacillus fumarioli NBRC 102428
TAATTAAAGGTGGCTCTGTCCATTTGGGAATTTATTTACAATTAGACCTGTGCGACGACAACTATTTTGCTTATCAAGGGATGGCTTTTCCTTCAATCTTTCGAAGCCAAATATGTGCTGGTTTCCACAATGCAGCTCTTAAATAACGGCTAATTTGTAAAATTTTTCGCTTACTTCTTGTCTCCATTTGCACGAGAACATGTAGGCAAAAAACAATAAGAGCGATAAATACTTGGTTTTGAATCGCCCATTCACTTTGACCGTAGAATTTTTTGATGCTGAGATGTTGTTTGATCCATTTGAAAAACAATTCAATTGCCCAGCGTGATTTGTACATTTCAGAAATTTCTTCAGCACTCAAATCAAAACGATTGGTGATTAAATGAAGTTCATTTCCTTTTGAATCAATGACTTTTATGAGGCGAAAGTAATTTTCGGCACGGTTTTGGGGCGTACCAATCAGCACCATTTGATCCGATAAAACAGCTGTATTCTCTGGTAGTTTAAAGTTGTAAACTTCCCGTATGACAGCGTTTTTTCGTAGCCTTGAAAGAAAAAAGTAGCCATCATCCGTCATGCGATCAAAGCGCTCGTAATCTAGGTAACCACGGTCAAACACATACATGCATTCCTTGTCATCCACCATGATTTCAAGCTGGCCACGGTCATGTTCTTTTGCCGTTGTCAAAACGGCTTTTTCAGGATAGGAAGTACCTTTTTCCATAAACACAAGACGCAGATGTAACTTCACTCCGGCTTTTGTTTTGCGGAATTTTGCCCATTTATGGTTCGTCAAATGGATTGGCAATGTGCTTGAATCAATGATTTTTAATGGCATGACAAGTTTTGTATAGTGTGTTTTGGCATGAATTTGGACGACTAAATCAAGGAAAAGCCTTTGAAACAGATCTGGATTCAAGCCATTTAAACGGCGTGAGAGCTGAGAAATACTGATTGAATCAAGATCAATGCCTTTTTGCAGTTGGTCATCGAAAAGACAATCGCCCAGTGCATGGAGACTTTCGATCTCTTCTAACTGCGCAAAAAGTAATAATTTTAGGAATGACGCTGTCGTTAATTTTTTCGT
>NZ_BCUZ01000250.1 GCF_001591485.1 Neobacillus fumarioli NBRC 102428
ATTCTTAGAACATACATATCAAGTCTCATAAGTTATTTGGGCTATGTCCCCACTTTCAAAGAGTACATGGAATTATTTAGGTTAGCTGCTACGCAAGCCCGTAATAGACGCTCAGCTAGTTGGTGGCCGAATCCCCGTCGGTTGTACCGATAAGTGTATTCCTCCATGTATAGTTGGTCGTCAGTTTGACGACCGTGATACGTGCCGTCGATAAATTTCTTGAAGTTGCTGATCGCTTTGTCCAACCACTGGAACGTTTCGTTCTTCTTCTCGTCTTTTGACGTTGTTACCAGATGGCTCTGTGCTCCTAGTTCCTCAGCACAACTGGCGTAGGTCGGCCACCCGTCCGTCTCCAAGATGACGCCTGTTTCGATACGCTTGGTGAGCACGTCCAGCACGGAGCGTTTGCCCACATCGCTCACCACATCCATGAACAGATACTGCGGCTTTCCCTTCTTTAAGGAGACACCAGCTACCACAGGAACCTGTTCCGTACCGCGCCCGCGCTTACCTCCTTTGCTCTCGCCGCCCAGATAAAAATCATCGACCTGAACGATACCGCTCAGCCTATATTGGGCGTTGCGGTCCGCCATCGCTATCCGAATCTTGCGCAGCATCAGCCACGCGGTCGGATACGACACACCCAACATGCGTTCAAGAGTTGTCGCAGCAATTCCGCCTTTATCGTTAGCCACCAAGTATATGGCGAGGAACCATTTCGTAAGGGGCGTCTGGGTCTTGTGAAATATGGTTCCTGATGTAATTGATGTTTGTCGACGGCAATCTCTGCACTCGAACAGAGGTACTCGGTTTTCTGCGTCTCTCCGATGTTTCGCATGTATTCGCATCGCGTTCTTGCTTCCGCACTTCGGGCAACAGAATCCCGACGGCCAGCGTAGTTCGATGATGCGCTCCTCGCAGGAGGATTCATCCGAAAACTTGTTCATGAACTCGTCCAAGGTCATGTAACTCACTCCGAACCAAACATATGTTCTATATGGATTCTATCATGTTACCCCCACTTTGACTACCCGACTTTCGAGACTTGATATGTATATGTCAAAATTC
>NZ_BCUZ01000251.1 GCF_001591485.1 Neobacillus fumarioli NBRC 102428
ATTGAACCCAGTCATGTAATACCATTGGTGCGATTTCCCTTGGATATTGATATATCTCCTGTAAGCTAATTCGCATACGGTAGGCTTTAGCAGTGTCTAGATGGCAGTCCTTTAGTCGATCAAGTGTCTCTTTTTGTTTTTCGGTTAAATTACTTTCATTTTTTAACCAGACATATCTTGTATTTTTTAAATCAAGACAACTTTTTTGTTCATTTCTTCGGACTTGATCCACTGCATCATTTACCGCTTTGATTACATGGAACTTATCAAACGTTATGGCAGCCTTGGGGAAATTATCTTGAGCCCCTTTAATGAAAGCCGGGGACATATCCATGCATAGTTCTGTGATATTGTCGGCATTCCCGCCATGTGACTCTAATTGTTTTTTACACTCTTTCCATGTGCTAGAATCTTTCCCTTTTGCGACGTGAATGACATTCTTTTTTTGGGGGTCCATAAAAATCGTTATGTAAATGTGTCCCTTTTTAGCAGAAGTCTCATCAGTGCTAATCATGGTGACATCGGATAAATCTTGAGCTTCAATAGCGTGATCCACATAGTAGTGGAGAATGCGCCATAATTGAGTATCGTGTTCACTGACTAGTCGGCTAATTGCGTTCATTGGCATATCTTTCGCCATCATGATAATCCAGGCATCAAAAAATGTCGTAAAGTTGGATCGTGGTTTTATAGCCCATGGCACATTGACACGATGGATTTTCCCGCAGTTTTGGCAATTAGTTCGTGGCAATTCTGCATGAATATAACACGGATATTCCATAAAGTTTAAATGCCGCCATGTACGGTTATAGTCGGCTATATCGTAAATAGGCTGTTGTTCGGCTCCACAATTAGAACAAGTAAGTACAGCTCCTTTTCGAATTTCAACATAGACATCTAATTGTTTCTTTTCTTCATTAAAAATACAGCTTTCTATATACCATGGTTCCGGAATATGGAATACACTTTCAATATTATTTATTTCAATTAACATAGTTATCACCTAGATTCTAATATTTAGAATCCAGTATTAACACTAGTGTGTCATTTTAAACAGCGAAGAAG
>NZ_BCUZ01000252.1 GCF_001591485.1 Neobacillus fumarioli NBRC 102428
TTTACAACATACATCTCAAGTCTTTTAAGTTCCGATTGAAAAGTGGAGCGTAGGTGGTAGAATGGCGATATAGAACGTATGTTTGGGGTGATCGCCATGACACTTCTTGAGTTTCAGGAACGGTTCTCCACGATTCGTGCCTGCGAGGAGCGTTTGTTTGAGCTACGTTGGCCAGATGGCTTTGTTTGCCCGAAGTGCGGCAGCAAGGAGTATTGCGAAGTTGTAAGCTCCTCACGGAAAGAGGCTGAAGAACGAATGCCCTTATTCCAGTGCAAAAACTGCTCTCGGCAAACTTCCGTCACGGCGGGCACCATCTTTCATAAGACGAAAACCGATTTGCGCAAGTGGTTTCTTGCGGTGTACCTGATGGCCAATGACAAGCGAGGCGTTGCTGCGACAACCATTCAACGGAATATTGGAGTGTCGTATCCCACCGCATGGAACATGTTGCGTAAAATCCGCAAGGCCATGGCTGATCGCAATGCACTGTATCAGTTGGAAGGACTCGTGCAAATCGATGACGCCTATTTTGGCGGAGAGAGCCATGGAAAAGGAAAGCGTGGGAGGGGCTCGGATCAGGACCCGGTGATTGTCGCCGTTCAGATGGAGCGTGGGACGCCTAAGTACATCACCATGGCGGTAGTACCGAATCTCACGAAGGAAGTGGTTGCTCCCGTTCTATCCGGACGGCTGAAACCAAATTGCGTCTGGGAGACGGACGGCAGCAAGACGCTTGTGGCCTGTGCCAAGGAGTTGGAGCCTGCGTCCCATATAGTGACGAAGTCGGGTACACCGGAGGCCCATGAGACGTTCGAATGGATAGACAAGGTCATCAGCCTGGCCAAGAGGTTTATCGATGGTACGTACCACGGGCGGATTGTATACAAGCAAGGATACCTTGAGGAGTTCGTGTATCGATTCAACCGCAGGAAGCTTGGAAATCGCTTGGTGGACAGATTGTTGCTTGCCTGTGCGCATGCGAAACCATTACCCAGTGTTTAGGAACTTAGTTACGAAAGTGGGGCGCCAGCCCAACTAACTTAAAAGACTTGAGATGTATGTA
>NZ_BCUZ01000253.1 GCF_001591485.1 Neobacillus fumarioli NBRC 102428
CCTGGTATAACAGGTGGGGATTATTTTACGCTTACGTTACCGAGTGGAAGCTCGTGATTCTATGTCTCTTGTATTTAGATGATGCTGACGCTGAGATTGGCCCTGTACCTGCTGGTCGTGTAGGTGGCATAGTGGAGCCAGAAATGGATTTGCTTTCTAGCATTCTTTCATCATTTAATGACTTGTTCGGCAATATAGACTGGAACGATGCTGATAATGTTCGCCGTCAAATTCTAGAAATACCAGGAATGGTTACAAAGGACGAGCGCTATATTATCGCAATGAAAAATTCAGACAAGCAAAATGCGCGTATGGAAAGTGAACGTGCCCTTCAGTCTGTTATATTTAGTATAATGGCCGATAATATGGAGTTATTTAAGCAGTTTAATGATAATCCTTCGTTTAAGAAATGGCTGTCGGATCTTGTTTTCAATTTAACGTATAACTCTGAAGGAAATCCATTTGAAACTCCTTCCAATGATTCAAATAACAAATAAGCTGTTACGAGGGAGGTAAAGGATTATGACTAAACGAGGAAAAAGTATAAATTTGTTTTTAATGGATGGCACACCAAATGGGAGCATAAAGTGTACTCTTGCTAATTGGACAGGCGTGGCTTACAAAATACCTCGAACAGAACTAGATAAGTGCAAGGAACGCGAAGATTTATCACAGAGCGGTGTTTACTTCTTATTTGGCACTTCCGATCAAACAGACGACAATATGGTTTATATTGGCCAAGCTGGTGTACGGAAAAATGGTGAGGGTCTTCTCTGTCGGTTGATCGAGCACAAGCGAAATCCAGATAAGGATTATTGGACAGAGGCTGTTGTATTTACTACATCCAATAACTCATTTGGCCCTACAGAGATAAGTTACCTTGAGAACCGATTTTGTGGACTTGCAGTAGAGGCAAATCGGTATGTGGTTAAAAACGGAAACGACCCTACTCCAGGAAATATAGCCGAGGAAAAAGAAAGTGAGCTCGAAGAGTTCATTGATTACGCTAAAATTATAATGGGCGCTCTTGGACACAAATTATTCG
>NZ_BCUZ01000254.1 GCF_001591485.1 Neobacillus fumarioli NBRC 102428
TTTTACGCTTACTAAAGAAATAAGGCTTGGGCATTGAGCCGATCAAGGTTTATTTAAGGAATATGTTCAGATTCATATGTTTGATTAGGATTTGCTGAGCGAAATAGATCCCAACTTTTCAACTTCCACCAAAAAATTTATTTAAATACCAGCGACATGAATAGCAAAGGGAAATTCCTAGGCCATCGGTGAATTGTACTGAAAGAACTTAATTTAACAGTTAATGGAAGATCTCATAAAAAACATTAATACCACCAGTATGTCCTTTTTTAAGAATTTCCAATAAAAATACCAATATACCCATTTTGTGTAACTGGATCATCGCTAGTACATGGCGTAGGATCTAACGAAAGAAAGTGACCAATACTCGGATTATTAATACCTTTCCATTAGCCCTCATAACGGTAAGGGTTTTGATCCGCAAATGTTCCAGAGCTCGCAAGAATATTTCCCCCACGCATCATAGGTGTAGCTAGCCGCTACATTGCCGTTAATGTCTGTCACGGCAAAGACATCCCCATGTGCGTTATAATGGTAGAAATACGTTCCTCCGCCAATTTGGGTCATACTAAGTAATAGCCCACTGGCATTGTAGGTGTAATAATATGTTATTTGATTGGAAGCATTGGCTTCATATAGTACGCGAAAGCTGTCGCCATCATACACGTATTTGGTTACCACACCATTGACTGTTTTGCTGACCCGTCTTCCTTATTCATCATAGGCGTAATCCGCTATGACATTTCCAGTTGCTTTATCCTTTACTTCTGTTAAACGACCGCCCGTATCCCAGGTGTATATTTTAGTTCCATCGTCTACTAAATTTCCATTTTGATCATAAAGAAGTCATTTGAGTAAAAAGAATGAAAAAAGTTTATTCATCATCTTCACTAGACCAAGTATAAAATAAAGCGGAAATCCCTTCTCTTGTTGCTTCATCGAAGCATTCAAGTAAATACTTATCTTCATCGCATTCTACATACATGTCTCGACTTCCGATAAATTGGTCTTTAATTCTAATTACATTCCATCCTTGATTGTTAA
>NZ_BCUZ01000255.1 GCF_001591485.1 Neobacillus fumarioli NBRC 102428
TTAAGAGAGAATAGCCCTTGGCATTCAGAGGATCATGATGAACACAGAAAACGTAGTACCTCACTCGAGGAAGGAAACGGTGAATTCCGTGGGGACCTCTTGGAGGGTGGAGTGATCACTGGCATAAGAAGATAAGCTATTCACGGAAGGAAGAATAACGATGCTTGCTTTTGAATTAAATCCTGTCACGGGAAAATATGCTTCAAGCATTAAAACGAGTAGAACAGAATAAAGGAAGTCATGGAGTAGATATGATGCCCGTACAAATCCTACGACAGCACATAGTCGAAAACTGGCATTCTATTAAGGAAGCTATATTCAAAGGAACCTACGAGCCAATGCCTGTCCGAAGAGTCGAAATCCCGAAACCTGATGGCGGTGTTAGGCTACTAGGTATTCCAACCGTGACAGACCGTTTGATTCAACAAGCCATTGCCCAAGTATTATCGAAGATATATGAGACGACGTTCTCTGAACATAGTTATGGTTTCCGACCAAACCGAAGCGCACATGATGCGGTAAGGAGAGCAAAAGGTTATATCAAAGAAGGATACAGATGGGTTGTAGATATGGACTTGGAGAAATTCTTTGATAAAGTCAACCATGATAGACTCATGCGTACACTAGCGAAGAAAATTAAGGACAAACCACTATTAAAGCTCATCCGTAAATATTTGAAGGCGGGCGTCATGATGAACGGGGTTATTTCAAGTACAGAGGAAGGAACACCACAAGGTGGACCACTGAGTCCATTACTTTCTAACATAGTTCTTGACGAACTAGATAAAGAGTTAGAAAGCAGGGGACATCAATTCGTTCGTTACGCCGACGACTGTAATGTGTACGTAAAATCAAAACGGGCAGGAGAACGAACAATGGCAAGCATTCAACGATTTATCGAAAAGAAACTTCGATTGAAAGTGAATGAGAAGAAGACGG
>NZ_BCUZ01000256.1 GCF_001591485.1 Neobacillus fumarioli NBRC 102428
TTCGCCAATGGAGGAATGCTTTCCTTGAACAGCTGCCTCAAATATTTGCAAAGGATAATAAAAAAGCCGACCAAATGAAAGCTGAATATGAACAGCAAATTGAAAATCTATATGCTGAAGTTGGCCGTCTAACCACGCAATTAACGTGGCTTAAAAAAAAATCTGGCCTTAAGGAGTAGAGCAGAAAGGATTGAAATGATTGATTGGCATGATGCGGAACTGCCAATAACAACCCAAGCTGAGTTACTTGGTCTCAACCGTTCAAGTCTGTACTATAAGCCTGTAGAGCCTTCTCCTGAAGAAGTATTTATCAAGCATCAGATTGATGAGATTTATACCCAGTATCCATTCTACGGATCAAGGCGCATCACCGCTGTCCTTAATGCTAACGGATTGGCGATTAACCGAAAGGCTGTACAGCGCCATATGAGAGAAATGGGGATTGCCGGAATTTCACCAGGCCCAAACCTAAGCAAACGTAATCTTGAACATAGGATTTATCCATATTTGCTTAGAAATCTGACCATTACTCACCCTAATCATGTATGGGGAATTGATATTACTTATATTCGGCTTCAACGCGGCTGGATGTATTTGGTAGCGATCATAGACTGGTTTTCCCGTTATGTCGTTAGCTGGGAAATGGACCAAACTCTTGAGATTGACTTCGTATTGAAAGCTGTTAAAAGGGCTTTTTCACAGTCCAAACCGGTGATCCTTAACAGTGACCAAGGGAGCCATTTCACTAGCCCTAAATATACTGATCTAGTGCTAGAAAATGATATTAAGATTAGCATGGATGGGAAAGGTCGAGCTCTTGACAATATCATAACCGAAAGGTTATGGCGAACGATCAAGTATGAAGAAGTCTATTTAAAAGAATACCAGACTCCAAGAGAAGCAAG
>NZ_BCUZ01000257.1 GCF_001591485.1 Neobacillus fumarioli NBRC 102428
GATTTGAGTGATTTCCAAAACGATTGTATTCTATTATTCATAATTGTTTGTATAAGATTAATATAAAAACTCGAGAAGAGATTGAACAACTCTTTAAATAACTTGTAACTATCGGGCAGCCTGAGTTCAACAACAAAGGTAGTGTATTTTTAGAGGCGTTAAGCAGTAGTGCTTTGGGTTACTACTGCTATCTTACCCAGACCTCTCCAAAGAATAAAAACAGTCGTTCACCCACTTGCCATCGATTTGAGTATTTTCGGGGATGATTTCATCCAGAATCATCCCAGCTTTCTCCAAAACGCGGCGTGATCCTTTATGCTCTTCAGAACAAACCGCAATAAACTTTTTGAATCCTAGAGTATCCGCGCAGAAGTCAATTATGAGTTTAATTGCTTCGGTAGCATAACCCTTGCCTTTGTATGCTTCCAGTATTATAAAGCCAATTTCCGCAGTGGGTTTCTCAAGGTCACGGGTGCAGATACTGATTAGTCCAACGTTGTTACCAGAGGCAGTTTCATGGATTATCCATGTTAGCCAATGTGTGGATTCGATGCTCCACGGAGCGAGTTCCTTTTCAAAATTATTGCGGATTTCTTCATCGCTCTTTACTGTTCCGATGTGTTTCATAAGTGTAGGGTTGGAATAGATCGAGTGGATTAGTTCCCAATCGTGTAAAGCCAGTCTTGTGAGAGTCAGGCGTGCGCTAAGGATTTGTTTATTCATGGTATCCTCCATTGGAGACAATATCGTATTCGATGGGATGCATCCTAGGGATTGATTGTACAGCGAGTACTAGATGGATCGTACTAAGAAAATTATATCAAAAATCCTAAAAATTTGAAATTCTTTATTACGCTTACGGGTGCTTTAGTTGATCAGCTGCGATTCTGGTCGGCTTAA
>NZ_BCUZ01000258.1 GCF_001591485.1 Neobacillus fumarioli NBRC 102428
CCCCATGGAGAACGTCTTGTCCCAATGGTGGAGGAAGTGATCAATCATCATGGGATAGTACCGAAACAAGTCATCGGTGATACGGCTTATGGCACAGGTGAAAATCGCCAGAAAATAAAAGAGATGCAGATTTTACTGACCGCTCCTATACAAAAAAATTCAAATCCAACGGGATTGTTAGAGCCCGATTGGTTTGTTTATGATGCAAAATTGGATGAAGTCACCTGCCCTCTAGGGAACACGACCTCTAAAAAAGTTCGAAATAACCCGAGTCAGGGATATCAATACAAATTCGAAGCGAACACCTGTAAAGCTTGCCCAATGTTTGAACAATGTACGACCAATAAAAATGGTCGAACCGTTTTTATCAGTGATTATTATGAAATCATGGAACAAGGAAAATCTTATAATCAAACCAAAGCCGGAAAGAGTGCATTAACTGCCCGGTATGATGTGGAAAGAACGAATCATGAAGCTGCCAACCATCATGGTCTAAGGAAACCAAGAACAAGAGGGAGAGAAAAATTAAGGATTACGTCCAAATTGACGGCCATGGTAATCAATTTGAAAATTATGGTAAAGGAATTAGCTGAACCCATCAAGCCCTTTTATCGTTTCAAAAAATGCGAGAATCGGGTGAAGGCCCCCGTCTGCCCAAATTAGGGAAATCGGGGCAAATAGAAGGCCATGGAAAGGGAAGATTCACAAAAAACAAGAAAAGCTTGTGAAAAGACCCGATAAAATTCACAAAGTATGTGAAATAAGGGTTAGAAGCGGAATAAACTACAAATAAATCGACAGTCTCGGTTTTCCGCTTAAATAACCAAAAAGGCCTTAAAATCATAAAAATGTATAGTTTAACTGAAAAAAA
>NZ_BCUZ01000259.1 GCF_001591485.1 Neobacillus fumarioli NBRC 102428
GCAGAGGCATGAAATGGCAAAATGGTTGGCAATTTCTTTCAATCCCCTAAATCGGGTCACATCTTTTGCTACGATTTGCATAACGGAAAAGTAATCCTTGCGAATTTCACTTTCAATCCCCTAAATCGGGTCACATCTTTTGCTACCAGCACCATCCTTTTTCGCGTGGTTAGCCAGAAAAGACTTTCAATCCCCTAAATCGGGTCACATCTTTTGCTACATTTGAACCTCTCACGGCTAAAGCCACGAGATTCTTCTTTCAATCCCCTAAATCGGGTCACATCTTTTGCTACACCAACAACGCTATTTTCGGAAATAACCTATATAATAACTTTCAATCCCCTAAATCGGGTCACATCTTTTGCTACCGTAAGTAGATTCGGCGGTATGATATCCAAGAGTTTCTTTCAATCCCCTAAATCGGGTCACATCTTTTGCTACGAGGTCTCGATGATCCATTAAAGATAACATCTATTACTTTCAATCCCCTAAATCGGGTCACATCTTTTGCTACAAGTTATAATAAGTTAACAACTTAACATCTTAATGACTTTCAATCCCCTAAATCGGGTCACATCTTTTGCTACAGCATAAGTCTGCATAAAGTATTTGGCGGCGTTTTCTTTCAATCCCCTAAATCGGGTCACATCTTTTGCTACGATTTTATGCGTAGATTGATTACGGATACTGTTGTTCTTTCAATCCCCTAAATCGGGTCACATCTTTTGCTACGAGAGAATTTTTGAAAAATGGCTTACTTTCAAGTCGCTTTCAATCCCCTAAATCGGGTCACATCTTTTGCTACACCCCAGATCAGCGCTCCATCATCCGGTAGTTTTACGTCTTT
>NZ_BCUZ01000260.1 GCF_001591485.1 Neobacillus fumarioli NBRC 102428
CTATTATTTGATTGTGGAGCGGGTGATGGGAATCGAACCCACAACAACAGCTTGGAAGGCTGTGGTTTTACCACTAAACTACACCCGCGTATATATTATATTGAATGGTCGGGAAAACAGGATTCGAACCTGCGACCCCTTGGTCCCAAACCAAGTGCTCTACCAAGCTGAGCTATTTCCCGAATATATTAAGTTTATGGCGCGCCCGAAAGGAGTCGAACCCATAGCCTTCTGATCCGTAGTCAGACGCTCTATCCAATTGAGCTACGGGCGCACTTTAAAAATGCGACTTTTAAATAATAGCACATTTTATTATTGCTGTCAATACTTTTTTGGTGCGGCCGAGAGGACTTGAACCTCCACGGTGTTGCCACCACTAGGCCCTCAACCTAGCGCGTCTGCCGATTCCGCCACGACCGCATATCGTAACAGCAAATATAATCATAACAACTTTATAACAATAAATCAAGAGGTAATTATTGGTGCGGGTGAAGGGAGTCGAACCCCCACGCCGTACGGCGCCAGATCCTAAGTCTGGTGCGTCTGCCAATTCCGCCACACCCGCATAAATGGCTGGGCTAGCAGGATTCGAACCTGCGAATGACGGAGTCAAAGTCCGTTGCCTTACCGCTTGGCTATAGCCCAAAAGTATAATCATTCAAGACAAGAAACAGAAAATGGTTATTTGCTCATCCCCCGTTTCTGATGACCCCTACGGGATTCGAACCCGTGTTACCGCCGTGAAAGGGCGGTGTCTTAACCACTTGACCAAGGGGCCAGAAAATACAATGGCGGAGAAGGAGGGATTTGAACCCTCGCGCCGCTCGCG
>NZ_BCUZ01000261.1 GCF_001591485.1 Neobacillus fumarioli NBRC 102428
AAACAATAAAATTGAACATTTTGAGTATTTTTAATAGTGAAATTAAATTAATGCAACACAAGTGTTATTGCTTAAATAAAAAATAATTGAATTAGAAGAACTTTCTTGGGAAACAGTTAGGGTTATTCATAATTAAAATTTCATTTTTGTCTGACTTAAAAACAAAAGAAATTAAATCAGAAGCAAATGGCAAATTAAACGAGTTGCATAAATCATCAAGAATATTAGGTGCCATATATCATTAAGAAAAACCGGGCAAAAAACGCTCGGTCCTTGTTGGCTAGTGAATATCCGATAGTTTGTACTCTATGCCATGTACTCCTTTATAATATTTCGGGTAATTTCTCCTCCACACTTTTCACATGAAAAACTGAAAAACAGGTCTATTTTGGCAAGAAATTGACGGTATCATTTGTCCTAAATTTGACAGAAATATTGACCGATAGAAAAGGGAAGCCCGTAAATTCCGTAGCTTCCCCTTCACCTAAATATCTACCTGATAGATTTCGTTTTGTTTTAAATAAAATTTTGTCTTATTCCTACCGACGATAATATATCAATCCCTTCCGAGTTCTATACGCCAGGGAAGCTTCTTCCATCTCTAAGGTGAAGATCAAACCAATCGCCACAGCGCACCTTGTAACCTGTATTATCCCCACAGAAGACCACCCAACAATCGAGCTCTAAATTATACTTCATATCTTTCCAGCGGTTCTTCATGAGAGTTCCTCCTGAATCACCTTCTTAATCATATGATCATCAATGATCCGACTGCCATTTTGAGCGCCATAAAGGAGGCTATGTGTACATACTTAAGTAA
>NZ_BCUZ01000262.1 GCF_001591485.1 Neobacillus fumarioli NBRC 102428
GAACAAGGCGATCATGCCCGCCACTCCATGTAAAGCGTGTGCACAATCTCAAAATAGTGGTTTAGGCGGTATGCAGGATGTAGTCTTCTACCTCTTATGGCGTTTTATAGCCAATACTACTATGAATCCTAAATTTACTTTGCACGGAACTAGGTATTAAATTAGTAGAAACCTTTCCGATAAAGAAACTATTTGATTTAGAATTTACAGGTCGCTTAGAAAAAACATTATCTGATATTGAAAAACAAAAATTTACCAAGCAAGATTTTCTAAATACAATCTTTGAATTTACGACTGATGCTGTTGGAAAAATTAAAAATGAACAGCAGGTAATCATCAATGAAGTGTCAAGGGAAAAGAAGCAAATTGAAGTATTAGGGAATTGTCCCGTTTGCGGAAGTGGAATTATCGAAGGACAAAAAGGGTTTGGTTGCAGCAATTGGAAAATTGGGTGTAAATTCGTTATTTGGAAGAATGATAAATTTCTAGCTTCGATGAAGAAAAAAACTTCTAAAACGATGGTGAAAACTCTTTTGAAAAACGGAGTTGTAACAGTGAAAGGATTAACAAGCAAAAAAGGTAATAAGTTTGATGCTAACATGCGATATGAAAAAAATGCAGATAACGAATTCTTTAATTGGAAGATGGAATTTACTAAGTGACATTGATATTAAATGACAATCAGGTTGTTTAATAACGTTAGTCATTTTATTCCATTAAAGGGCCATTTAATAGAATAAGGCGAAAGGTGAATCATCTCCTTTTAATGATACAGAGAGGCTGACCCAAAAGGTCGATAAAATCGACTCTTT
>NZ_BCUZ01000263.1 GCF_001591485.1 Neobacillus fumarioli NBRC 102428
ATAACACAGACTGATGACTTGAAAAAGCAATTCTGCACCTTGCTTATGAAAGGGTATGTACCCTAATTCATCTAAAATAAGCAAGTCCAGCTTTCCAATCTGCTTAAAAATCTTATTTAGTGTGCCTTTCTCATTAGCTTCTAAAAGTTGATTGACCAGAGAGGCAGCGGTATAAAACTTCACCTTCTTGCCATATTTGCGTATGACATTTAATCCAATAAGGGTAGATAGATAGATCTTACCGACACCCACTCCTCCATAGAAAATCAGATTTTCCTTTCGCTCTATAAATACGCCATTTAGAAGATCCGTTTGAGTGATTCCTTGGCTCAGTTCAATGTCTTTCCAATCAAAAGGTTTGCCATACTTGTTTGGCAAAGTTGCCGATTTCAGTAAAAGATTTGTTTTTCGCTCCTCCCGCTGTTTAATCTCTTGTTTGAAGAGTTTCAATGAAAACTCCTCGTGAGTGCTGGCATTAACCTCATGATAATGTTCACGAATCCAGCTCAATTATAACCTTTTGGCATACTGTTGAATGAGGCCATTCATTCTCTCTGCCCCCTTCCTGAAAACATGAAGGAGTCATATTGGCTCATACCTCTTGTGACGTTTGGCAGATCGGGGACCGAAGGTTTCAGCTTTAATGTCAAACGATGCCCTCGTCCTGAAATAAGTTGGATATAGGCATGTTTAATGGTTTCAGCAGAGGGATGACCAAATGTCGAAGCTAAATCCAACGCCTCACTCGCTTTGCTAAAGTCATAGTCTTTCAGAATGGCTATAATGGACCC
>NZ_BCUZ01000264.1 GCF_001591485.1 Neobacillus fumarioli NBRC 102428
AAAACATGAGTTGAAAAAACTCGGTTAAATTGCATCCAGAAGACGTATTGGACGAATTATGAGAGAAAATGGGCTAGTATCAAAATATACAGTTGCCCAGTTTAAGCCACATGTGGATAAATGTAATGAATCTAAAGTTGAAAACTTGTTGAATAGAAAATTTGATCAACAAAAGGAATTAACGGTTGTAGTCAGTGATTTAACATACGTAAGGGTCCAAAAAAAATTGGCATTACATCTGTCTATTTGTTGATCTTTACAATCGGGAAATTGTAGGACATAGTGCCGGTCCTAATAAAGATGATGAAACTAGTCTACTGAGCCTTATCAACGATTAAAGCTGATTTGAGACAAATTCAACTATTTCACACAGACCGAGGAACCGAGTTTAAAAAAACAAGACAATTAATAAAGCTTTAGAAGCATTCGAGATTAAACGGTCGTTAAGCATGAAAGGATGCTCATATGATAACGCAGTAGCCGAAGCCACATTTAAAATTATCAAGACAGAATTTGTAAAAGGTAAATATTTTGGGAATTTAGAACAGTTAAAGTTGGAATTAGACGATTATGTTTATTGGTTTAATCATATAAGAATTCACGGAACACTGGGGTATTTAAGCCCAATTGACTACAAAATAGGACACCACAAAAAATTGTCTAGTTTAGTGTTGACATACCACAATTATTTCCTTCATTTTTAAAAGTACTCCTTCAATATCCATATTGATCCTCTCCCTAAAAACTATC
>NZ_BCUZ01000265.1 GCF_001591485.1 Neobacillus fumarioli NBRC 102428
CCCCAGAAACTTTATACGGGGTAGCGGGCATGATAGCCTTGGCTGGCGATGCCGATGTTTGTGACATCTGGTTTCTCGGCTAGCTAGTCATGCCCGTAGGGGCCCCGTGTCAAGTTTCGGCATGATTCCACTGTTTAGCGGGTCTACTGTCATCTTATTCGGTTAAGGAGAGTGACGCATAAAATGAAAAAAGAAAGACGAACATTTACCCCTGAGTTTAAAGCCCAAATGGTCAAGTTATACGAAAGCGGTAAGCCTAGAAAAGATATCATTAGTGAATACGATTTAACTCCGTCAGCTTTGGACAAATGGGTGAAACAAAGCCAAACCTCCGGTTCTTTTAAAGAAAAGGATAATCGTACACCAGAAGAAAATGAATTAATTAAACTGCGAAAAGAAAATCAGCGGCTTTTGATGGAGAATGATATTTTAAAGCAAGCCGCGCTGATACTAGGACGAAAGTAAATGTGATTAGAAATAACCGCCACAAATACTCGATATCAGCAATGTGCGACGTCCTACAGGTCTCTAGGAGCACGTACTATTACGAAGCCAAGGAACAAGAAGAATCTGAAGATGAACTATCAGCCGCAATTATTGAAATCTTTCATAAAAGCCGCCAAAACTATGGAACACGCAAAATAAAGGTTGAACTAAAAAAACATGGCCTAATCGTATCAAGAAGGCGTATTGGCAGAATTATGAAGAAAAATGGTTTGGTATCCAAATACACTGTTGCACAATTTAAG
>NZ_BCUZ01000266.1 GCF_001591485.1 Neobacillus fumarioli NBRC 102428
TTCGGTTCCTTTAAAAATTAGTCCACGTCAATTACGCTGGTTACTTGATGGATTATCATTGGAACAAAAACAAGCCCACCCTGTTGTAACTGCAAGAACCGTTATTTAAATAATGAAAAATCAAAGATTTCCGTATGTTTTGTCGTATAATAAAATCATGAAAAAGACAGCGAATTCAAATACCACAACTCCAACAATTGAAAATCTTCTCAAACGGTTAGAATGGCTTGAAAAGCAAAATGCGGAATTAGAGGCGAAGCTAAAAAAGCAAAACGAGTTAGAGACCAAATTAAAATGGTTTGAAGAACAGTTTCGCCTTCTGCAACAAAAAAGATTCAGCTTTTCAAGTGAAAAAACCAACCCCGATCAATTGGAACTTTTCAATGAAGTCGAAAATGAAGTGAATCCTGATTTACCGGAACCCACTTTGGAATCCATTACTTATCAACGGCGCCGTAAAAAACGCGGTCATAGGGAAAAGATGTTAGAAAACTTGCCAGAGGAGACGATTGAATATCGTTTACCTACTGAAGAGCAGGTTTGTTCGTGTTGCGGTGGAAACTTGCATGAAATGAGTACGCAAGTACGGCAGGAACTAAAATATATTCCTGCGGAATTAAAAGTCGTTAAACATGTCCAGTACATTTATTCTTGTCGCCATTGTGAACGGGAAGAGATAGAAACACCTATTATTACAGCTCCAATGCCTAAACCTGTTCATTCAGGAAGTTTAGCCTCACC
>NZ_BCUZ01000267.1 GCF_001591485.1 Neobacillus fumarioli NBRC 102428
GACGGTCTCAAACCTCCGCCTATTTCTCTGTCTAACCGCTACTTTTTAAAAAATAAGCGGAATTCTTCCGATAAGTGAGTAACCTGCTGAAACTCAACAATGAACAATAATAGAACCAAAAATAAAAAACGCCGATTCACGTGTTAAATCAACGTAAATCAGCGTCAAATCTGTTTGTAATACCGGTGGTCGGGGTCGAACCGACACTCCTTACGGAACACGATTTTGAGTCGTGCGCGTCTGCCAATTCCGCCACACCGGCACAATTAAATTATGGAGGCGGCAACCGGATTCGAACCGGTGGTAAAGGTTTTGCAGACCTCTGCCTTACCACTTGGCTATGCCGCCGTTTATCATGGAGCGGAAGACGGGATTCGAACCCGCGACCCCCACCTTGGCAAGGTGGTGTTCTACCACTGAACTACTTCCGCATATTGGCTGGGCTAGCAGGATTCGAACCTACGAATGACGGAGTCAAAGTCCGTTGCCTTACCGCTTGGCTATAGCCCAATGATATAATATTTTTAAAAAATCATCAAGGAAATAATGGGGCGATTGATGGGAATCGAACCCACGAATGCCAGAGCCACAATCTGGTGCGTTAACCACTTCGCCACAACCGCCATTATTTTTTATGGCAGGGGTAGTAGGAATCGAACCCACACTAAAGGTTTTGGAGACCTTCGTTCTACCTTTAAACTATACCCCTATGAA
>NZ_BCUZ01000268.1 GCF_001591485.1 Neobacillus fumarioli NBRC 102428
ACTACTTTCAAAAAATTTTTAATAGATTAAAAATAACTTTTACAAAGAGGTGTGAATAATGAATAGTTCTATCGCAATCGGGGTCAATGCAGCAAATCGTTTAGACCGTCTCCCTGTTTCATCAATTCATAAGAAAGTAATGATGGCCTTGGCGATTGAAGAGTATATTTGAGAGAACTAAATGTATAATTGTTTGCCGGGAAAGCCCTGTCTGCGGATGGAATCCCTGGGTTTTTTTGTGCAATAGGACATTCTCATAACCTGACCCATTTAATAATTGGAGGGATTGGGAAATACGGGGAATATAATAATATATTCCCGTAAATTCCACAATATCTTAAGTCAGTATTTTATTTATTACTCTGGTAAATATTATTTTGTTAAAATTCAGAAAATTAAATTGACAGATTGGGTAGCAACACATAAAATAATGATGATAGAAATTCATACAATAGTAGGAAAGGAGCTAATCACTCATGAGGAATCGAAAAAAAATAGTTCAATATTCAGTAATTGTTAAAATAGAGGCTGGACTCCAATTCTAATCCAATCGGAATTCCAGTCTCTTTCTTTATTTTATTAAAGTGTTAGAGGATTGAAAAAGAAGATAATACTAACAGGTCACGGTTTAATTTTAAATCCAAATGAAGGGAGTTTATACGATAATCAGAAAGACCCTTCGTAAAACAGTTTGGAGACTGCCAGAA
>NZ_BCUZ01000269.1 GCF_001591485.1 Neobacillus fumarioli NBRC 102428
TTAAACTGAGACTGTCGATTTATTTGTAATTTATTCCGCTTCTAACTCTTATTTCACATACTTTGTGAATTTTATCAGGTCTTTTCACAAGCTTTTCTTGTTTTTTGTGAATTTTCCTTTCCTATGGCCTTCTATTTGCCCCGATTTCTCTAATTTGGGCAGACGGGAGCCTTCACCCGATTCTCGCATTTTTTAAAACGATAAAAGGGCTTGATGGGTTCAGCTAATTCCTTTACCATAATTTTCAAATCGATTACCATGGCCGCCAATTTGGACGTAATCCTTAATTCTTCTCTCCCTCTTGTTCTTGGTTTCCTTAGACTATGATGGTTGGCAGCTTCATGATTCGTTCTTTCCACATCATACCGGGCAGTTAATGCACTCTTTCCGGCTTTGGTTTGATTATAAGATTTTCACCGATGACTTGTTTCAGTACTATCCCATGATGATGGATCACTTCCTCCACCATCGGGACAAGACGTTCTCCATCCCATTCATTACCTGGAATGGGTTCCATATTCAGGATTAACCCATGTTCCCTTGACTCTAAGACTTGAATTTTATCTCCGGTAAACTTCAAGGATTTCTATCCAACCGGATTTCTGAATCCTAGGCACTTCTGATTCGATCTTGTGGTTTTTCCTTTTTGGATAATTCTTGGTATTGGAGTGGTTCTTGTTCGCCGCCTTTGGG
>NZ_BCUZ01000270.1 GCF_001591485.1 Neobacillus fumarioli NBRC 102428
TATGGTGAAACCTAAACTGGTATACATATCAAATTCGACGGAAATTGGTTCTATTTATACTAGAAATGAGCTGGAGCATCTGCGAAATTTCTGTCACGAGAAGAATCTTCTTTTATTTATGGATGGAGCAAGATTTGGATCAGCTCTTTGTTCTTCAGAAAGTGATCTTGAACTTAGCGATCTTCCAGAACTTGTTGATGCCTTCTATATTGGTGGAACTAAGAATGGTGCACTTATTGGTGAAGCGTTAGTCATTTGCCGCGAATCGCTGAAAGAAGATTTTCGTTATCATATGAAACAAAAAGGCGGACTTTTGGCAAAAGGAAGATTATTAGGCATTCAGTTTCTTGAACTGTTCAAGGACAATCTCTATTTTGACCTTGCAAGGCATGCGAACCAAATGGCTGACATTCTTAGGAAGGGATTACTCGAGGCCAACATCCCTTTTCTGATCGATTCACCATCAAACCAGCTGTTTCCGATTCTGCCTAATGCTCTTGTGGCAAAGCTGCAAAAAAACTATGCTTTTCTCATTTGGGAAAAGATCGATTCTGGTCACTCTGCCATACGTCTGGTTACTTCCTGGGCAACAAAAGAGGAAGCAGTTATGGCTTTTATCGAAGAGGTGAAAAGTTGCTACTAAAGTGAAGAAAGGACAAGATCAGTGTTCATTTA
>NZ_BCUZ01000271.1 GCF_001591485.1 Neobacillus fumarioli NBRC 102428
TGTTTATGGCACTATAAATATGTAGGGGATGGCATTTAATTTGTGCAGGCCCCCCGGGGGCCTGCACAAATTAAAAAAACCACTTGCAAACATTCCAAAATACTACTACACTTCCTGTTTGGGACAAAGTCATGCAGGAGGTATTAAGGAGATGTTGGCAGTGGCCGAAATCAAGTATATCAGACAACAGGTTAATAATAAAGGCTGCGTATATTCAGATGTAGCTAAGAGGATGGGGATAGATCCTAGAACAGTTAAGAAGTATGCGGATATGGAGGACTTTAACGAAGAGCCGAAAAAGAAACAGACGAGAGTATCAAAGGTCATGGGATCTGTTAAGCCAATTATAGATGAGTGGATTAAAGAGGACTTGAAAAAGAAAAAGAAGTTTCGTAGAACAGCTAAAAGAATCTGGGATATGTTAAAAGATCAGTATAATTTTCAGGGTTCTGATCGAACAGTTCGAGATTATGTTTCTAAGAGGAAAGTTGAATTATTGAATGAAGCGGATCAAGCTGCCTTGCCACTTGAGTCCATTCCTGGAACAGCACAGGTGGATTTTGGAGAGGCCCCGTTTATTTATGGAGGGGATGAAATCGTTCTTCCGTTCCTGGTGGTATCATTTCCTAATAGCAACGGCTTTTATTTTCAGGTCTTTCCTTCTCAAAATAAAG
>NZ_BCUZ01000272.1 GCF_001591485.1 Neobacillus fumarioli NBRC 102428
ATAAAATATTTTTTTAATTTTATCAAGATTGGAGCGGGTGATGGGAATCGAACCCACGACATCAGCTTGGAAGGCTGGAGTTTTACCATTAAACTACACCCGCAAGGAAAAGCTTCAAGACAGCAACCAAATTTGAACTCGCTAAAGGATTTGCAAACCTCCCATTTGGCTATAGACCAATAATGGAAATGGGGCGATTAGTGGGAATCGAACCCACGAGTGCCAGAGCCACAATCTGGTGCGTTAACCACTTCGCCATAACCGCCATTATCCTTTATGTGGTGGAGGGGGACGGATTCGAACCGCCGAACCCTGAGGGAGCGGATTTACAGTCCGCCGCGTTTAGCCACTTCGCTACCCCTCCGTATAAACAAGGTGGCTCAGGACGGAATTGAACCGCTGACACAAGGATTTTCAGTCCTTTGCTTTACCGACTGAGCTACTAAGCCATATAATAGATAGCACCCTACAGGACAGTTTGTGCTCGTCCTTCGTCCCCATCTCGGGAAGCTTATTCAAGATGCTGCTCGATGGGTACGCTTGTTGCTTTTTCACAGTAGCTTATTCATCCGTGCTCTACCGACTGAGCTACTGAGCCACACAAAATCTATATTAACAGTAAGGTCATCCTTACTGA
>NZ_BCUZ01000273.1 GCF_001591485.1 Neobacillus fumarioli NBRC 102428
GACTATCGTCGCCCTTGATTTCATTCCTGAAATAGCTTTTTTAATTTTTGGGACAAAAGGAAGAAAAAATGGAAGGGAAGATTAAACCCGAACCTCTTTGATTTGCACCTTTTCCTTTTGTTGCTTCTTGTAAAATTCCATTGGTGACAAGTCTAGAATACTAGAATGCATGCGTCTTTCGTTATAAAAGATCATAAATTCAGTGACAACCTCGTAGGCCTGTGCATACGTTTCAAATTGCCATCTGGACAAGCAGTCATCCTCAAAGATCCGATGGAATGATTCAATATGGGCATTCATATTCGGTGTTTTCGGAGGAATTCTTTCATGCTCAATTTTATAATTTTCACAAAACTCCTCAAATGTATGGGAAATAAACTGTGGTCCATTGTCTGTTCGAATCACAGGTTTTTCCAATTCACCGCATAGTTGCCGTTTAAACAAGGCTCGCTGTAACGCTTGATTCACATCGTTGCCAGTACAACTCAAACCCATATGATAGTCCACTATGTTTCGATCAAAGACGTCGATTATGGACATGACAAAGAAAAATCGATCTTCACCTTCGACATAGCCGTATTTAATGTCTGCCTCCCATAATTGATTTGAACCGTCAA
>NZ_BCUZ01000274.1 GCF_001591485.1 Neobacillus fumarioli NBRC 102428
CACGGCGTAAATTTGATGAGGCATTAAAAGTACTGCCTTCTTCAAAGCGAATGACGTCAGGCGCAGCAGCAATGGAAGGCCTCCATTACTGTAACCAACTTTTCCGCATAGAGCGGGACCTTATAGAGTTATCACCCGAAGAAAGATATGAAAAACGATTAGAACGCAGCAAGCCAGTCTTGAATGCTTTTTTGGCATGGCTAAAAATACAAGAGCAAAAAGTATTACCAAAGAGTGCTTTAGGTCAGGCAATCACCTATTGTCTCAACCAATGGGATAAATTAGAGGCATTCCTTGAGGATGGGCGTTTGGAGATTGATAATAATCGAAGCGAACGCTCTATCAAGCCCTTTGTGATTGGGCGTAAAAACTGGCTTTTCTCAAATACACCGAGAGGTGCCAAGGCCAGTGCAATCATTTATAGTATTGTGGAGACAGCCAAGGAAAATGGTTTAAACCCATATTATTATCTTCGCTATCTATTTGAAAAGTTACCCAACATTGATTTGACAGATAAAAGTGCCCTGGATAAAGTACTTCCTTGGTCAACAACACTCCCTATCGCTTGTATAGATTTTAAAAACTTACCTAAATAATAACGCGATCCCCA
>NZ_BCUZ01000275.1 GCF_001591485.1 Neobacillus fumarioli NBRC 102428
CAGGCTGACCAAGGCGCTTCCGCTTTTCTTATTGAATCGCACCATTTTCTTTTGCGAGTTGTTCAAAAGATTTAGTTGAAGAGGTTACAAGGATCTTTGTTCCCAATGGAATCAGCGGATATAACGAGCTGACCGCTTCATTTTGCATCCGGATACAGCCCTGGGATACATATTTTCCGATGGAAGCAGGCTGATTTGTTCCATGCAGACCGTAAATTCTGCCATTTGTTCCTTTTGCATCAAACCCAATCCACCTGGTACCAAGCGGATTTCTTGGATCACCTCCCGGAATATTTCCTCGGATATAATAAGGATTCTTTGCTTTCACAGTGATCGTAAAAAGGCCTTCCGGTGTCAAATCCTTTGTCTTGCCCGTTCCAACCGAGATAATCGTCTGTACTCTATTTTCATTAATAAATGCCAGTTCATTGGTTCTTTTATTGACAATCACAAATGGATCACCATGCATTGGGTTAGATCCTAACGGCCAAATCGGGGAAATGACAAAAGCAAAAAGAATCATAGCTATTAATTTCTGCAAAATTTTCCACCTGCCTTTTTCCCTGTAGTTTTCCACCATTTCTTAAAATCATTCATCAAA
>NZ_BCUZ01000276.1 GCF_001591485.1 Neobacillus fumarioli NBRC 102428
GGGCAAGCCAGGTATGTTGAACAGATCTAGCTTCCTGGCTTAGAAAGCATGCCCGCAGAGGCTCCATGTCAAGGTTCGTCGCAAAACCACTATCTTGGTGGTCTACGTCAACATTACCCAGTTAAGGAGAGACTTAAAAATGAGAGAAAGACGAACATTCACAACAGAATTTAAGGCTCAAATGGTCAAGCTTTATGAAAGCGGGAAGCCCAGAAAAGATATTATTAGTGAATATAATTTAACGCCTTCAGCGTTGAATAAGTGGATAAAACAAAGCCAAACATCCGGTTCATTTAAGGAAAAGGACAATCGTTCCCCAGAAGAAAATGAGTTGATCCAGCTTCGAAAAGAAAACATGCGTTTAGTGATGGAGAATGATATTTTAAAGCAAGCTGCGCTGATACTAGGACGAAAGTAAATGTGATTAAAAATAATCGTCACAAATACTCGATATCAGCAATGTGCGACGTCCTACAACTCCCAAGAAGTACCTATTATTATGAAGCAAAAGAGTAAGCTAAATCAGATGATGAACTTACGGTTATCATCATCGATATTTTTCATAAAAGCCGCCAGAACTATGGCACTCGTAAGAT
>NZ_BCUZ01000277.1 GCF_001591485.1 Neobacillus fumarioli NBRC 102428
ACACTACCCCTTAACGGATGTTATTTCCTATTTATTATTTTGATTTATCGTATTGATACGGAGCAATTATAAATGAATATATGGAAATAAAACAATGGATTAGCTTCCTAAATTGAAACTCTTTTTTCAACTATCCCCTCGTTACCGAATGACAATCGTTTTCTAACCTGTTACAAATACATCTGCATTATTAATTTCCAATCTAATCCTCCTTTTAAACTAATAAAATTATTTAGATCATTTATAGTTCAAAAAATCTTGCCATTAATATCGTATTCTAGTAATTACCCCAAGACAAACACGATGCAAATAAAGATCATCGAATGCAATTTTAAGGATTTCTTTTATCATTCGTTGCCCAATTCCTTTGCCTGTTACATTTTTATCACCGACTAATACTTTCCCCACTCTTGCTGATTTATTTTTTCTATCGATTTTTCCCAAGGAGATATGACCAATGACATTTCCTGTTTCTTGATCAATTGCCTTATATACCAAAGTTTCTGAGTTATATTTATTAGATTTCTCTATATATTTTTTCCAATTGGGTTTCAGTTAAAGGGTATTCAAAAGGTAAGCGTAAAA
>NZ_BCUZ01000278.1 GCF_001591485.1 Neobacillus fumarioli NBRC 102428
TGAAGAAGAATGGCAAACAGCTAAAACCTGTTCAAAGGCGTTCCAACGCAAAGACAAGTGTGCCTAAGTCAATGATCTGTCCGCAGTGTGGTGCTCCATCAGATTATCTTTACGCGAACAATGGAGATAAAGGCCAGTATCAATGTAAGGTGTGTTCTTGTCTTTTCAGTAATAAGAATCGCTATTCAAAAGAAGCCATTCTTAAATGTCCTCATTGTGCTAAGACTCTTGAGAAAATCAAAGTGAGAAAAGACTTTGACGTGTTCAAGTGTAAAAATAATGAATGTCCATACTACTTAAAGAAATTGAATGGTATGTCTTCAAAGGAGAAGAAGCAGTTTAAAAAGAACCCTCAATCCTTTAAATTAAGATACATTTTCCGGCAGTTTCGTATTGACTTTCAGCCATTGTCTAAGTCTTCTCCTTTAAAGCCCAAGGTAGATTTAGCAAAACTTTATGTCTCACCTCACACATTAGGGCTTATTTTAACTTACCATGTCAATTACGGCCTTTCGGCCCGAAAGACGGCGGCACTCATGAAGGATGTACATGGGG
>NZ_BCUZ01000279.1 GCF_001591485.1 Neobacillus fumarioli NBRC 102428
CAGTTGACCGACCATGGAAACGGAAGTTTCTAGGATTCAGTTTCACATCTTCCAAAGAGCCAAAAGTTCGCATCGCAAAAGAAAGCCTAAAACGAATGAAGAAGAAAGTACGAGAAATCACCTCGAGAAAGATGCCATATCCAATCGAATATCGAATGCAGAAACTAAACCAATATTTGATAGGATGGTGAGGATATTTTGCGCTAGCTGATACGAAAACTACTTTCAGTGAATTAGATGGTTGGATTCGAAGAAGGCTTCGCATGTGCCTGAGGAAAAATTGGAAAAAGCCAAAGACAATAGTTGGCAATCTTATAACCTTAGGTGTTCCTGAATGGAAAGCCTATGAATGGGGAAATAGCCGTAAAGGCTATTGGCGGATTTCAAATAGTCCAATATTACACAAAACCCTCGACAACTCTTATAGGAGTAACCGAGGGATTAAAAGTCTACAAGAACGTTATAAAATCTTGCGTCACTTATCTTAATTGAACCGCCGTATACGGAACCGTACGTACGGTGGTGTGAGAGGTCGGGAGTTAATCACT
>NZ_BCUZ01000280.1 GCF_001591485.1 Neobacillus fumarioli NBRC 102428
GAGGGTGTCCCAAAAGTATAGCTTTTAGGGACACCCATTTTTTGTGAATGGTTCTTTAACCTGGTCTGTTGATTCCGTTCCAGGCGCTTCGCTTTCCGCGGGCGTGCCGGGGAGCCTCCTCGTCGCTTACGCTCCTGCGGGGTCTCCCCTGCCCCGTACTCCCGCAGGAGTCTTCGCGCCTTCCACTCCAATCAACAGAGTGGAAAAATTAATCTTGCAACTCTGTACAAAAAAATAAAGAAAATCGTTCTTTTTTGGTATAATTTAGTCACCACAACCAATCTACCGGAAAGGAACGATTTTCTTATGTACATAAATTATACCACGACAGGACAATTAGTTCTACCAATGGATATAGAAGTTCTAATCCCCGAACATCATCTTTGCCGAATTGTGGATTTGGCAGTAGAAAAGATGAATCCAAACATCCTTCTTTCTCTTCATCCTGGTGGCGGCCGCCCGCCTTACCATCCCAAAATGATGTTAAAAATTATCCTCTATGCCTACGTCAATCGAATTTA
>NZ_BCUZ01000281.1 GCF_001591485.1 Neobacillus fumarioli NBRC 102428
TCGAGTAGGAGGGGGTGACTAACCCCCGACCTCTCACACCACCGTACGTACGGTTCCGTATACGGCGGTTCCATTTATGTCTGACGTAGTTGTGAATATCTCACATAAAGACTTTTCAGCCCTCGCGTCTCCCAATAGGAGTTTGTGAGGGTTTTCTGTAGGATTGGACTTCTGGCTACCCTCCAATATTTCTTTCTAGAGTTTCCCCATTCATATGCCTTTTCTTTTGGAACCCCTAATCCAATGAGTTTTCTTACTTTGGTTTTCGGGTTCTTCCATTCTTTCCATTGGCACATTCTGAGACGCCTTCTAATCCATTCGTCTAATTCTTTGAATATAGTTGGTGTATCTGCTAATGCATAGTATCCGCACCAGCCAATCAAATATTGATTTAGCGTCTCTATTCTGAAGTCCATTGGAATTGGTTTTGACCTAGAAGTTAATTCTCGTATCCGTTTCTTGACACGTTGAATACTTTGCTTTGACATCCGTATCTTCGGTTTCTTATGAAATGTGAA
>NZ_BCUZ01000282.1 GCF_001591485.1 Neobacillus fumarioli NBRC 102428
TCACTACCGGCCCATTTGACAAGGTAACCGTTATTTGGAATATAGCACCCCAAATCAGCCTGCAACTCCTTATAAATATTTTGCAAGGATGGGGGGATTCCTACTCCAGGTTTCACTGAAAAACTTAATCCGTGAGCCTGTCCCGGTCCATGATAAGGATCCTGGCCGATAATGACAACTTTCGTATCGTTAAACGGAGTGAAATGTAACGCATTATAAATATCATGTGGATCCGGATAAATCACTCTCGTTTTATATTCTTGCCGTAAAATTTCCCGCAAACGCAGGTAATACGGTTTTTTAAACTCTCCATCAAGTAAAGGAGCCCAATCATTTTTTAAAATGGCCATTTCCATTTCACACCCATTTCTACAGTTATTAACCCCTCCAATTTTATCATGGGTTGGACAACCTTTAAACTCCTCAATAACATGTAAATCAACTAATCATTACTCCGGAATTACTAAAGAAGAAAGTTGACTTTGAAAGTGCTTTTTTTCAAATATAGT
>NZ_BCUZ01000283.1 GCF_001591485.1 Neobacillus fumarioli NBRC 102428
CAAACATGAGTTGAAAAAACTCGGTAAAATATGGATCAAAAACCGAAAAATCGAAATACAATACACCGGACGGGCAAGTGTCACTATTTGAAGATGACCCGTCTTTTAATGAACCTGAGCACACAGGAGAACAAAGCCAACAGACGATTTCTTACACTGTTGTTCGAAAGGTTCAAAAGAAAAAACGAAATGATTCATTGCATGATGGTACTGAAATAGAAGCTGTCCACCATCACCCTGAAAATACGATCTGTGACTGTTGCCAAGGACAAATGAATGAAATTGGCAGTACCGTCGTACGCGAAGAAGCAGAATTTATTCCTGCGAGAATAAAGAAAGTCCAACACTTTGAACATGCTTTTGAATGTAAAAATTGTAAAGGCGATGCATTTCATCAAGCACAAATTAAACGTGGTAAAGCGCCACAAGCTCCCATTCAACGTAGTATCGCAAGTCCTAGCGTACTTGCCAAAGCCATCTATGATCACTAGTGTTGCATTAA